>NZ_CAJTUX010000005.1 GCF_910579365.1 uncultured Oscillibacter sp. | reverse complement strand
CCAGGTCTTGTAGATGAACTCGTGGGTGTACATGGCCTTGAAGCCGTACTCCTCGCGGTAGTTGTTCACCATCTCCAGGAGCTTGCTGCCGCCGGGGATGTCCACGGCCTTGGCCATAATGGCGGCGGCGTCACTCTTCAGGAAGAGGTCCTTCAGGGCGGGGATGGAGCAGACATACTCCTTCATCTCCCAGAGGGCCTTGAGGGAATCCCAGTTGCGGTCCTTGGGAGAGACGTTGATCTTGCCGATTTCCACCGGGTCCACCTTGCCCATGACCTTCTCATAGACGTTGGTGAAGTTGGTGGACGCCTGGAACTGGGCCAGATTGATGATCCAGTGGATGCGGAAGGCCTCGGACTTCATGTCCAGAATGTCCTCCATGTGGATCATGATCTCCGGAAGGCTGCGGTGCTCGAAATCGAAGTCCAGCATGGCCTTGTGCATTTGGAGCAGCCGGGGGACATACTCCTTGTCCCAGCGGTCCATGAAGGTGTCGGCATAGATGGGCATGACCTTGGTGTAGTAGTCGAACATGGGCCCGATCTTGTCGGCGTCCATCTCGGGGGGCACCACGGCGGAGTAGACATAACCGCCGATCTTCTTGGCGATCCAGGCCTTGCCGATGGGCGCACCGAAGCGCTGATACATGTAGGTGCAGTCGGAGCCCCAGCGGCCGTCGCAGTCCCACCAGCCGCCGACGTCGAAGTACAGCGGAGAGATCGGGTTGGGGCAGTGGAGGTCGTCGTAGAACCACATGAGGCTCTTCTCGGCTTCATCCTTCCATTCGATGGGGAACCGTTCGTCGGTAAATTTGGTTGCCAGGATTTTGGAAGTGTCGCTCATCTTGCATTCTCCTTTTCAATTTGTGTCGGCGGATCGGATGGGGCTGATGGTGACCGGTATAATCGATTTTCAAAGCCGGCAGGAGGGCGGGCCAGAATCCGGAAAGCTCAAAACCGATGTGAACCGGAAATTTTCCGGTGGGAGCAAGGTGGTTTATCTTGCTTTTTGGGAAGAAGCCGCTATGATAAAGAAAGAAGGCGCCTGCACGGATTTGCTTCGTTTCTCGATAATCGATTATTGACAATTTAGATTGTAGCAGATTGCCCGAAAAAGTCAAGACAGGAAACGGAGTTTTCGGGCAAAATACTAGCCAAAAAGGAGAAGGAAATTTTATGCAATTAAGCAAGATGATTCCGGAAGTGGACACCCACACCCATACTGTCATCTCGGGCCACGCCTGGTCCACGCTGACGGAGAACTGCCTGGCCGCCAAGGCCAAGGGTATGAAGGGACTCTGCCTGACGGAACACGGCCCGGCCATCGAAGGAGGCGCGCCGGCCTATATCCCCCACAGCCAGAGGATGCTGCCGGAAACGGTGGAGGGCATTCGGGTCTACAAGGGCGTGGAGATCAACATCCTGGACCACGAGGGCCGGATTGACATTCCGGCGGAGTACCTTGGATTCTGCGAGTTCGCCATTGCCAGCATTCACAGCCATATGTTTCCGGAGCGGGCAAAACGGGAGAAAAATACAGAAGTTTACTGCAAAATGCTCCGCAATCCCTACATTGATATTTTGGGCCACGCCGACGACCCCAGCGTTCCCTGTGACTTCGAGGCCCTGGTCCGGACGGCGGGAGAGGAGGGAAAACTGCTGGAGCTGAACAACAACTCCACCACCGTCCACCGCCCGGGGAGCCTGCCTTCCCTGAAGCAGTACATCCTCTGTTGCAAGGTCCATGACCAGCGGGTCTGCGTGGCCAGCGACGCGCACTTTCACACCATGGTGGGCAGCGTCACGCCACTGATGACGCTGCTGGAGGAACTGGAGTTTCCGCCGGAGCTTATCGTCAATCTCACCAAAGAAGGCTTTGACAATTATCGGAAAGAGCGAAACCGTCGGTTTCCAGCAATCACGCATTGACAAACGGGTGCAGATGAAATACAATTATAATCAATAATCGATTATATAGGAGGGCGCCATGCCCAGCAAGGGAGATGGACAATGGATGGAAAGCGTTTAACGGAAAAGGCCACGCTGCGGAACAACATCCGGGAGTATATTCAGCAACAGATTGCCACCGGGCGCTTTCAAGCGGGAGACCGGGTGGTGGAAACCCAGCTGGCCAAGGAGCTCCATGTCTCCCAGGCCCCCGTGCGAGAGGCCATTCTGGAGCTGGCCGCCATGGGGCTGCTGGAAGAGCGGCCCTACTCCGGGTCGTTTGTGCGAAAATTGACCCTGGAGGACATTGAGGATATCTATAACACACGGGCTTTTATTGATGAGTACGCCGCCCGACAGGCCGCGAGACGGATTACAGCGGAGCAGCTGGCGGAAATGGAGGCGCTGCTGCGGGAAATGGACGCGGCGGAAAACGCCCGCGACTTCGTGGAAAAGGACATCGCCTTCCACGCCCTGGTGGTGGACGCCGCTGGAAGCCCGGCCCTCAAACGGATGTGGGAGAGCCTGCGGCTGGTGGAGTGGACGGGGCTGTCCGTGGCGGTCACCCGGAACACGCTGCCGGAGCTGGCAAAGCAGCACTGGCAGATTCTGCGTATGCTGGAAAAGCGCGCGGACCATACCGTGGGGGCGTATATGTTCCTGCATATCAAAAACTTCGGTGATGAGTTGAAACAGTATTTCCGGGAGACGGACGGGAATCTCCTGCCGCTCCCAAGGACTCTTTTGTAAGGAAAAGGAGAGGACGATATGGCAGAGCAGAAAACGCTTCGCCCCTGCGGAGAGTTTCAACAGGAGGGCCGGGAGTGGGACCGGCTGGTGGTCCTTCGAAAGGACACCACCGGCAGCGAGGCCGCCGTTGGCCACAGCCAGATTCGCAAGGACGCCGTGGAGAAAGTCACCGGGACCGCCCAATACGGCGCGGATGTGAATTTCCAGGGGCAGCTTTACGGGGCGCTGGCCCGGAGTCCCCATCCCCACGCCAGGATCAAAGCCGTCCATGTAGACAAGGCCCGGGCGGTTCCCGGCGTGCGGGCCGTCGTCACCGGCAGGGATTACCCGGAGCCTTATGGACAATTTATTGCCGACCAGCCTATACTTGCCCTGGACAAGGTCCGCTATCAGGGCGAGCCGGTGGCGGCGATAGCGGCGGAGACCGAGGAAATCGCCCGGAATGCCGCCGCTCTGGTAGAGGTGGAGTATGAGCTCCTTCCCGTGGTGAACACCATTGAGGAATCCATGAAGAACGAGACCCTCGTTCACGAGGACTGGAGCCGCTATGATTGCAGCAGCGTCTGCTTCCCTGCTCAAGGGACGAACATCGGCGACCAGTTTCACCTGAAAAAGGGGGATGTGGAAAAGGGGTTCGCCGAGGCGGACCTGGTGGTGGAATCCAGCTTCCGCTGCGGCCAGCTTCAGCATACGCTCATTGAAACCCATACCGCCACCGCCGTGGCCAACCCTTACACCCAGGAGATTCAGGTCTGGACCCCCAACCAGTCCCCCTTCGGCATCCGGGGGCTGATGGCGAAGATTTTCGGAGTTCCGGCGGAGAAGGTCCGGCTCACGATGACCCACATCGGCGGGGCCTTCGGAGGGAAGTACGAAGCGAAGTGCGAGCCTATTGCCATCGCCCTTTCCCTGAAGGCCGGGGGCAGGCCGGTGAAGCTGACCTATGACCGGCACGAGGAGTTTGAGGCCACCGTCTGCCGCTCCACCGTGCAGTACTACATCAAGACCGGCGTGAAAAAGGACGGCACCATCACCGCTCAGCAGGTCACCGGCTACTGGGACGCGGGAGCCTATGTGACCACCAATCCCCGCGTGGACTACAACGCCGGGTTTGCCGCCCACGGACCTTATAAAATTCCCAATGCCCAGGTGGACACCTATGTCTACATGACCAACCGGACCCTGGGCACGGCTTATCGCGGGTTCGGCGTTACCGAGGCGGCCACCCTGCACGAGCATCAGATGGACATTGTCGCCCGGAAGCTGGGGATGGAGCCCCTGGCCTTCCGGCTCCATAACTGTCTCCACGACGGGGATGAGGGCATCACCGGGGAGATCATCTCCACCTGCGCCGTAGAGGAGTGCCTCCGGGCGGCGGCGAAGAACGTGGATTGGGACAAGCTCCCGGACCGCTGGGTGGACGAGGAGGGCAATCTCTGCGGTAAGGGCATCGCCTGCTTCAACAAGCTGACGGGCACGCCCTCCACCACTTCCTGCATCGTGAAAATGAACGAGAACGGCTCTTTGTATATCTGGTCCGCCAGCCGGGAGATGGGCCAGGGCGTCACCACCACCATGCCCCAGTTCGCGGCGGAGGCGCTGCACATGGACCTGGAGAAAATCAGCGTGGCCCCGGTGGATACCGCCATGACGCCCTACGACAAGACCACCACCTCCTCCCGCTCAACCTTCCACTCCGGCAACGCGATCCTGGAGGCCTGCGCGGACATCAAGCGGCAGCTCTGCCGCCTGGCGGCTGTCAAGTGGGGCTGTGCGGCGGAGGACGTGACCTATACCGCAGAGGGATATATCCAAAGCGTGAAGGACCCCGCCCGGCGCATCCACATCAACGAGGTGGGAAAATCGGGCATCCTGCACGAGCAGGAGCCGGTGCTGGCCATTGGACGCTATGGCACGTCGGACATCTTTGACCCGCCGCCGGTGGAGGGCCGTCAGTCCAAGCGGCCCACGGTCATGTGGATGATCGGGGCCCAGGCGGCGGTGGTGAAGGTGAACCCCGTCACGGGCCGGGTGAAGGTCGCCAAAATGGGCGCGGCGCACGACGTCGGCAAGGCCATCAATCCCACCGGCTGCCTCCAGCAGATCGAGGGGGCGGTCGTCATGGGTCTGGGCCATGCGCTGATGGAGGAAATGATTTACGAGGACGGAATCCTGCGGAACGGAAACATGGTGGATTACAAGGTTCCCACGTTCATGGATTCCGACGTGGAGACCAGAATCACGCTGGTGGAGAACGGACACCCCGAAGGTCCCTTCGGCGTGAAGGGCATCGGCGAACCGGGACTGGTTCCGACGGCCGCCGCCATCGCCGGGGCTGTCTGCCACGCGTGCAATTCGGACTTTTCGTCCATCCCCATTAAGCCGGAACACATCCTCTTTCGGAAGGAGGCCGAGGACTGATGCTGCCAAGATTTGAATATTATGCGCCTGCGGACCTGCTGGAAGCCTGCGCTTTGAAAGCCGCCGGAGCGAAGCCTGTCGCCGGGGGCACGGATGTTTTCGTCAATATGCACGGCGGAAAGGAGCTGGCCGCCAAGATTGTGGACCTGAAGGGCCTGGAGGCGCTCCGGGGACAGCGGCTTACGGCGGAGGGCCTGGACCTGGGCGCTCTCACCAGCCACCGGCACGTGGAGGAATGGGAGGCCATCCGCGGACGGTACTACGCCCTTTATCAGGGCTGCTCCCAGGTGGGGTCTGTGCAGATCCGCTATCGGGGCACCCTGGGCGGCAACATTATGAACGGCGCTCCCTCGGCGGATTCCGTGGGGCCGCTGCTGGTCCATGGAGCGGTGGCCGTGGCTGCCGGTCCGAAGGGGCGGCGGCAGATTCCGCTGGATGCCTTTTACACCGGATTCAAAAAGTTTGACCTGCTGCCGGAGGAGCTGTTGGTACGGATTCTGGCGCCGCTGCCGCCGGAAAATGCCGGGAGCGCTTATTACAAATACACCCGGCGGAACGCCATGGACCTGGCCCTGATGGGCGTCAGCGCCTATGTGGAGGTCCGGGACGGCATTTTTGAAGAAGTTCGCATCGCGCTGACCACCGCGGGTCCCACGCCTATGCGGAGTCGCGCGGCCGAGGCGGTGCTGGAGGGACAGGCGGTTTCAGATGCCCGAATCGTTCAGGCGGCGGAGACCGTGGCGGCGGAGGGCAGGCCCCGGTCCAGCTGGCGGTCCAGCGCGGAGTTCCGGACACGGCTGCTCCATGATATTGCCATTCAGGTGCTTCATGAGGCGGTTCAGCGGGCGGGGCGGCCCCTGGCGCAGAAGGCCGAGGCCATTCCCCAGAGGCTCTATCCGGGACAGATTGGAAATGGAGGTACGGGCTATGAAAACGGTTGACGTCCGCGTGACGGTGAACGGCGAGACCTATGAAAAAACAGTGCCCTGCCACCAGACGCTGCTGCGTTTCCTGCGGGAAGACCTGTTTCTCACCAGTGTGAAAGAAGGGTGCAACGAGGGGGAGTGCGGAGCCTGTACCGTGCTGCTGGACGGGAGGCCTGTGAACTCCTGTCTCGTGTTGGCGGCGGAGCTGGACGGAAGGGACGTTTTGACGGCGGAGGGACTGGCGCAGGACGGGCGGCTGCATCCTTTGCAGGAGGCGTTTATCGAAGCGGGAGCGGTCCAGTGCGGCTACTGCACGCCGGGAATGCTCATCAGCGGCATCGCGCTGCTGAACCGCTATCCCCATCCCACGCGGGAGCAAATCCGGAAGGAGATGGAGGGCAACATCTGCCGGTGTACCGGATATACGCGCATCGCAGATGGCGTGCTCCTGGCTGTGGAAAAGATGGACGCGGCCCGGGCGAAGGCCAAGGCCGCCGGGCTGCCGGAACCGGAATTCCGGGGGATTGACAGCCGGTTTTCGGAAAAATGGAACCGCCAATACGAGGCGTAAGAAAAGAGGAGGCGGAGCGCCTCCTCTTTTTGCTGCGAAAGGGTTTGCAATTTTTGGGAAAGTGTGCGAGAATAGGAGGACAAGCGGCGGGCATATGGTCCGCGAAAGGTGTGGTGGAATGGGTGGCAGGAGCGGAAAGCGGCTTCCGGCGAAGGAGACGCTGCGGAGCAATATTAAAGATTATATCCATCAGCAGATTGCGGAGGGGATTTACCGGCCGGGGGACCGGATCGTGGAAACCCGGCTGGCAAAGGAGCTGAACGTGTCTCAGGCTCCGGTGCGGGAGGCTATGCTGGAGCTGTCCGCAGTCGGCCTGCTGGAGGAGCGGCCCTATTCCGGCACCTATGTGCGGAATTTTACAGCTGTGGAGATTGCGGATATTTTTGACACGCGGGCCTTTATCGAGGAATATGCCGCCAAGCGGGCGGCGAAGTATGTCACGGAGGAGCAGCTGGCGGAAATGGAGGCGGTTCTGGACGGCATGGACCACAGCCAGGACCTGCAAACCTTTGTCCATTTGGATAAGGAGTTCCACGGACTCGTGCTGGACGCCGCCGGGAGTCCGGCGCTGAAGCGGGCCTGGACGATTCTCCGTATGGCGGAGTGGACCTATCTGTGCGCGGCGACTACGGCGTTTTCTCTGGATGAGCTGATCGCCCAGCACCGGAACATCTTCCGCTATCTGAAAGCCCATGAGGAGTCCAGCGCAGGAGCGTATATGTTCCTGCACATCAAAGGCTTCGGCGATGAGCTTGGCAAGTACTTTGCGGCGCAGCAGGCGGGGACGAAAAAAGAACCCGTTTCATAAAAGAAGAAGGGCGCGTCCTAACCGGACGCGCCCTTTCCGCTTTCATTTCCGTGCCTTCGGGGCGTTGACACAGGTCCCGTGGCAGATGTGGGCCGCTTCCATGACCACCTCGCTGACCGTCGGGTGAGGGTGGACGGTGCTGCCGATTTCGGCAATCGTGCCCTCACACTCCATGACGGCGGCGACTTCGGCGGCCAGGTCCGTGGCCCGGGGGCCGATGACGTGGAAACCCAGGATTTCGTCGGTGGTTTTGTCAAAGACGAACTTCACCAGGCCCTTGTTCTCGCCCATGGTCAGGGCCTTGCCGTTGCCGGAGAGGTTGAAGACGCCGACGCCCACGTCTTTGCCTGTGGCACGGGCCTGTTCCTCCGTGAGGCCCACCATGGCCGTCTCCGGGTTACAGTAGACGCAGGAGGGGATGCGGTTCAGATTCAGCTGTTTGCAGGGCTTTCCGGCAATGTGGTCCGCCACCAGGAGGCCCTGGGCCGAGGCCACGTGGGCCAACTGCATCTTGCCGTTGATGTCGCCGATGGCGTAGACACCGGGGACGTTGGTGCGGCAGAGACCGTCGATCTCCACGAAGCCCTTCCGGTCCATCCTCACGCCGATGGCGTCCAGGCCGAGGCCCTTGGTGTTGGGGATGCGGCCGCCGGCCATGAGGACCACATCGCCCTGGGCGGTGCCCTTGGTACCGTCCTTGACGGAGGCGTAGTTGACCTTCAGACCCGGCTCGATGGACTCCACCCGGACGCCCAGGACCAGCTCCACGCCGCACTTTTTCAGTTCGGCCTCCACAAAGTCCGTGATGTCCTTGTCCAAAGGTCCCAGCACCCGGTCCAGCATCTCCACAATCGTGACCTTTACGCCCAGGCGGTAATAGAACGTGGCAAACTCAATGCCGATGACGCCGCCGCCCACGATGACGATGTGCTTCGGGCAGGTGGTCATGTTCAAAAGGCCGGTGGAGTCCACCACGCCGGGGAGCTCTGCGCCGGGAATGGGAATCCGGGCGGGACTGGAGCCGGTGGCGGCGATCAGGTGCTTGCACTCCAAGGTCTCGCCGTTGTCCAGGGAAACCGAGGTGCGGGAGGCGAGGGTGGCATGGGCCTTGATGACCGTCACGCCGTGGCTCTTCTCCAGGAAGCCGATGCCGTTGCTGAGCTGCTTGGAGACGGCGTTTTTCCGCTCGATGATCTTGGCGTAATCAAAGGTCACGTCCCCGGCAGTCACGCCGAAGGCGGCGCCGTTTTTCGCCTCGTAGTACACGTCGGCGGAGTGGAGCAGGGTCTTGGTGGGGATGCAGCCCCGGTTCAGGCAGGTGCCGCCCAGCTCCGCCTCTTCTACCAGGGCTGTGTTCAGGCCGTTCTGGGCCAGGCGGATGGCGCACTCATAGCCGCCGGGGCCGCCGCCTACGACGACCGCGTCAAATTTCTGCATTTGCTGCACCTCCTCAAATCAGCAAAACCGGGTTTTGCAGGTAGTTTTTAACCTTTTGCAGGAACTTCGCCGCCTCGGCTCCGTCGATGATGCGGTGGTCGTAGCTCAGGCAGAGGGCGCACATGGATTTGATGGCGATGGCGTCCTCGCCCTCTTCGTTGGTGACCACCACCGGGGTTTTGGAGATTTTGCCCACAGCCAGGATGGCGGACTCCGGCGGGTTGATGATGGCGACGAAGTCATCCAGGTCGAACATGCCGAGAGAGGACACGGTGAAGGTGCCGCCATGGTAGTCCGCGTCGGTAAGCTTGCCGTCCCGGGCCTTTTCGATGAGTTCGGCGGACTTCGCCGCGATGCCGGCAAGGCCGATGATGTCCGCGTCCTTGATAACCGGAACGATCAGTCCGCCGGGAACGGAGACGGCCATGCCCACATTTACATAGTCGTGGTAGAGGATGCTGCTGCCGTCCACGCTGGCGTTGACAATGGGCATCTCCGCCAGGACCTTGGCGCAGGCCCGGACGATGATGTCATTATAAGAGACCTTGATGCCCAGGTCCTTGTACTGCTTCCGCAGGGCGATGGCGGCGGTCATGTCCACCTTGATGCGGTGGTTGGTCTGGGCGTTGGTTTCCTTGCTGGCCAACATATTCCGGGATATGGCCTTGCGCATGCCGCTCATAGGCTCGGTATGAGTGCCCCGGCTCTGTTGAGCGGGGGAAGCCGGTGCGGAAGGAGCTTTCGCGGCGGGCGCCCCGCCGGGCAGGTCGTCGGTGGTGATTTTGCCGTTGGGGCCGGTGCCGGTGAGACCGCTGAGGTCCAGGCCCTGGGCCTTGGCAAGATTCGCCGCCAACGGCGTCACGGCGGGTTTTCCGGCGGCGCAGGCGGTCACGTCCCGCTCAATGACCAGACCGTTGGGGCCGGTGCCGGGGACGGCGGCCACGTCAAGGCCGTTTTCCTCCGCCCGGAGACGGGCGCGGGGCGTGGAGAAGACACGCTCGCCGGGAGCTCTCTCCGCCGCCGGAGCGGCGGCGGGGGGTTCCGCAGCCGGGACGGGAGCCGTTTCCGCCGGAGCAGCGGCAGGAGCTGCATCCCCGCTCAGGAGAGCGGAGATGTCCTCGCCGGGCTCGCCGAGAATGGCGATGGTCTGGGTGATGGGCACCACGTCGCCCTCGGGATGAACGATTTTGAGCAGGGTGCCGCTGGCCTCGGCGTCCATGGTGATGGTCAGCTTATCTGTTTCCATCTCAAAAAGAGGTTCTCCGGCGGTAACGCTCTCGCCCTCTTTTTTCAGCCAGCTGGTGATGGTGCCCTCTTCCATCATGAGGCCTTGTTTGGGCATGATGACGACAGTTGCCATGTCAGTGCCTCCTTCCTTAACGGTACAAGGACGCTTTGCAGGCGTCGATGATTTCTTTCACGCTGGGGATGACAGCAGCCTCCAGACCCGGATTGAAGGGCAGGGGGCAGGGCTTTGCGCCCAGGTGTACCGGGGCGGCGTCCAGATACGGGAAGACCATCTGTCCCACCTGAGACACCACCTGGGCGCCCCAGCCGTTGTTCTGGTGGGCCTCGTGGACCACCACCAGGCGGCCCGTCTTCTTCACGCTGTCCGCCACGGTGTCATAGTCGAAGGGGACCAGCGTCCGGGGGTCGATGACCTCGGCGGAAATGCCCTCTTTGGCCAGCTCGTCCGCCGCCTCCAGGGCGCGGGAGACATAGAGGAGGTTTGCCACAATCGTCACATCCGTACCCTCCCGCTTGACGTCGGCTTTGCCGAAGGGAATCATGAACTCCGGGTCGTCAGGAACCTCGGCCTTGGTGATGTACAGCGCCTTATGTTCGAAGAAGCAGACCGGGTTGTCGTCCCGGATGGCGGTGCGGAGCAGTCCCGCCGCCTCGGCGGGAGTGGAGGGGCAGGCCACCTTCAGGCCGGGAATGTGCATGAAAATGCTTTCCAGAGACTGGGAGTGGGTGGCGGCGTTGCCCCGGCCCGTGCCCTGCTGGCTGCGAAGAACCATGGGAATCTTGGCGTTGCCGCCGAAGACGTACCGGGTCTTGGCCATCTGGTTGAAAATCTGGTCTGCCGCCACGAAGGCAAAGTCCCAGTACATCAGCTCCGCCACAGGCCGCATGCCCGCGCAGGCCGCGCCCAGAGCCGCGCCCACAATGGCGGACTCGGAAATTGGCGTGTTGCGGATGCGGTCCGTGCCGAACTCCTTATAGAGGTCCCGGGTGGTGCCGAAAACGCCGCCCAGCTTTTCCACGTCCTCCCCCATGACGAAAACCTTATCGTCACGGCGCATTTCCTCAGCGATAACCTGGCGGATCGCCTGTGCATATGTCAGTTTAGCCATTGGTTTCTCCCCCCTTAACCTTCATAGAACACGTCGGCCAGAACCTGCTCCGGGTCCGGCTCCGGGCTGTTCATGGCGAACTCCACGGCGGCCGCCATCTTCTTGGCGGCGGCGTCCGCAATCTCTTCCAGCTCCTTCTTGGCGGCTAGCTTGTGTTTGGTCAGATAGTTGCCGAAAAGCTGGATGGGGTCTTTCTTCTCCTTCCACTCCTCAACCTCTTCCCGGGTGCGGTACACCTCCGGGTCGCCGGTCCAGTGGCCCCGCCAGCGGTAGGTTTTGCACTCAATGATGCTGGGGCCCTCGCCCTTCAGCGCCCGTTCCTTCGCCCGGGCAAAGGCCTCGTAGACGGCTATAACATCGTTGCCGTCCACGGTCTCGCCGGGGATACCGTAGGCCGCGCCCCGGACGGAAATGTCCTCCACAGAGGTGGACTGCCAGACGGGGACCGTCATGCCGAACTGGTTGTTCTCCACCACGTAGATGCAGGGGAGCTTCCACACGGCGGCCATGTTGATGGACTCGTGGAACGTACCCTGGTTGGACGCGCCGTCGCCGAAGAAGGCCACCGCCACATTGGGCTTTCCCTGCATTTTCAGGGCCAGGGCGCCGCCGGTGGCAATGGGGATGCCGCCGCCCACGATGGCGTTGGCGCCCAGGTTGCCCTTGGAGAAGTCCGCGATGTGCATGGAGCCGCTGCGGCCCTTGCAGTAGCCCGTGGCCTTGCCCATCAGCTCCGCCAGGGCCTTGTCCAGCTCTGCGCCCTTGGCGATGCAGTGGCCGTGGCCCCGGTGGGTGGAGGCGATCAGGTCCTCGTCCGTCAGCTGGGCGCAGACGGCTGCCGCCACAGCCTCCTCGCCGGTGTAAAGATGGACAGAGCCCCGGAGCTTGTTCTCCGTGAACAGCGTCCACGCCGTTTCCTCGAAGTCCCGGATCTCGTGCATCTTGTTGTAGATCCAAAGGCCGGTTTGTTTATCGATCATAGATAGGACACCTCCGCTTTCTCAAATCACAGGTCCTTGCAGGACAAGGAGCCTGCCGGTACTGCTTTTATCTTAACACTCAAATAATCGATTATCAAGTATTTATAATTTTCCGTTTTAGACGAAGTTTCCAAAGCGCCTTTGTAGACTTTGTGAAAAGAACTGGAATGGTTGACTTTGAGGCGGGAAGTCCGTATAATGAAAAATAATTGATAATAAATGGAGCTGGATGACGATGGAACGAGCAGGGATCACCCCGGTGCTGAATCACCGGAAAGTATTTCGGGAGGAAATCCGCAACGCCATTCGAGACGCGATCTTTGCCGGAGAGCTGCGGCCGGGGGATCGAATCATTGAAACCTTTTGGGCAAAAGAGCTGGGGGTCTCCCAGGGCCCGGTCCGGGAGGCCATCCGGGACCTGGAGGCCCTGGGACTGGTGGAGACGGTGCCGTTTAAGGGCTCCCGGGTCCGGACGCTGACGGAAAAGGACGTGCGGGACAATTACAGCGTCCGCATCTGCCTGGAAGCCAAAAGTATTCGGGACGCGATCACGCAGCTGCCGGATGAGGAGCTGCGGAAACTGGCAGAGCAGCTCCAGGCGATTTTGGATGAGATGGAGGGCTGCGCCGGACAGGGGAACCTGCGGCGTTTCACTGAGTGCGACGCCGCGTTCCATCGGGCAATTATCGACGCCACCGGGAACCAGGTGCTCCTGCGGCTGTGGGAGCAGTGCAATATGCGGAACTGGTTCAACGTCTCCGCATTGACGGAATCCCTCAGTCTTCAGCAGCTCCAGCGGGGGCACCAGCAGCTCCTAGAGCAAATTTGCAGCCGGGACGCGGAAGCGGCCGCCGCCACCGTTGAGAACCATTTGACCGGGCTGATGGATGGATTTATCCGGGGCGTTCGGACCTGAAGAGGGATGGCCATGAAACACGGGGATTGGATTTTGCGGCGGCGGTTTCCCGCCGCGCCCGGGAACCGCCGCCGGCGTTTCGCTGCAAGCGCCTCCGCTTTGTGGGGCTGTTTGGATCCCCTGAGCATGGCCTGCGGCGCTCTTTTTCACAACGGGAGCGGCCAGGGATTTTACTCCCTGGCCGCTCCTGTTTGATCAGCAATCGTATTCCATTTTCAAGCTGGGAATGGCCGCCTGCAAATCCAGCATCGTGATATCTCGCACCGCCCGATTCGCCCTGGTAAGGAAGGCCGCCGCCTTTGATGGGCATGCGGAATGAAGCCAATCTCCTTCTCCGCTCAAGCCTGGGAACAGCGGACCAGCTCCTGGTACAGTTCCCCCGGAAGGACCGCCGCCAAAGCCGCCATGCCCTGGCGGTATTGGTTTTCATAGCCGCCGAAGGTATCCGTCCGCTGGAGGCGGAAGCCCTCCCGGACATACAAAAGCAGGGCTTTCCAGCTCCAGGGCTGGGTGTGGATGTAGACGGGGAATTCCCCTGACCCCCGAAAAATGGACAGGGCGCTTTGAAACAAAGCCTTCCCCAGCCCCCGGCCCTGTTCCCCGGGGGAGACCGCCAGCCAGTGGAGAGAGGCGATTTCCCCTCCATCTCTGCCGGGGTCCCGCCAGGCGGTGCAGGTTCCCGCCGTCCGGCCTCCGCTGTCCACCGCGAACACGCAGCGCCGGGCCAACTCCTGGGGGTGGTCGCCATAGGTGCGGAGAAAATACGCCTGGGCCTCCTCCGGGGAGGGGAAGTCCCCGATCTCATACTCAAGAGCCGCCCAGGCCGCCTCGTCCCCCGGCTGAAAGCGCCGGAGACGGAACCCCTCCGGCGGGAGAGACGCCGCCCCCTGCCAGGCGTCACAGCGCAGAATGAGATTGTAAAATGGAATGCTCCTGTCCGGCATGGTCAGACGCTTCCTTCCCGGCCTGCCCGCAGCTCCAGGGCCAGGGCGGGGCGGCGGGTGGTGATGTTCGCCGCGCCCGCCTTTAAAAACCACTTCAGCTCCCAGGTCTCGTTGACGGTCCAGACGGAAAGGCCGATGCCGGCTCCGGCCAGCGTCTCAAGAAAGCGGCGGGTGACCAGCCCCTGATAGACATTGACGGTGCGGATGCCCGCCTTGACGCAGACGTCCCGGATGATGTCCGCCGCCTCCAGCTCGAAGTTTGGCTTCTCCCGGTAATTTAAATAGAGGTCCGGAACATACTCCTCCAGATTCAGATAGACCTCCGCTCCGGGGACGGGGCGGAAGGCGTCTACCGTCCCGGAGAGAATCAGGCGGCCGGAGCGCAGAAGCCCTGCCTCCTCCGCCAGAAGGCAGACCGGCTCCTCCAGCCCCGGCTCCTTGAGGTCGCAGTTGATCTTGATCCGGGGCTGTCCGGCTACGATGCGGAAGACCTCCGCCAGGAGCGGGGCGTTTTCCCCGGCCTCGTCGTGACCGATGGCCAGGCGGCCGCCGGCCTGCCGGCGTACGTCCACCTCCAGGGCGTCCGCGCCGCAGGACAGCGCGTAAGACACGAATTCCAGGCTGTTGTCAGGCCGTCCGTCCGCCCCGGTGTGGGCGGTGATGTGTGTTTGCATGGATGTTCTTCCTTTCTCGCAGGCGCGGGAAGACGGCGGAGAGGGTCGCCTCTCCGCCGTCGCGCTTTGCTTACTTTTCCCACTCGTTTTCCTTGAGGTTGGTGTAGATATATACACCCGCAGAAACCGAGCAGATCAGGAACATGATGACCGACAAAGCCGCGGAGCGGTTGTAGGCCAGATATTTGTTGAACTGATCGAACAGGGCGATGCCCAGCATCTTCGGCGCGCTGCCGCCCATCAAATAGGGGGTGGTGAAGGAACCCACGTTGGACATGAACACGAAGGTGCCCGCGACCACCACGTCCTTGATGGAAAGAGGCAGGATCATGGAGGTGAAGACCTTGAACTTGGTGGCCCCCACATCCCGGGCGCCCTCGATAATGGAGTCCGGGATGGCGCCCAGGCCCGCGGTGATCATCAGCGCCGCAAACGGGATGTTGAACCACAGGTTCATCATAATCATGCCGTTGGCGTGGTACATCAATCCCAGCTTGAGGTCGTTCCCGAACAGCAGGCCGATCCGGTTGATCAGGCCGGAGTCACGGATGATGGTAATCATGGCGTACACGGCGCACATAGCGGGGACAAACCGCGGGACCAGGTACAGCGTGCCGATGGTCCTGGCGATCTTGGACTTGACAAAGCGCAGATACAGCGCCAGCAGATAGGCCACCACAATGGCGATGGCCACCGTCATCAAGCACACATACAGGGTGTACAGGATGTTTCTCAGCTGGGCCGGCTCGGTGAAAAAGTAGGTGTAGTTATCCAGCGTAAACTCGCCGGTTTTCGAGTCCTGGAAGCTCTGAATCACCGCCAGGACAATCGGGTAAGCCACGGTCAGCATGACGACGAGGAACGCCGGCATCACCAGGCCGTAAGCCACCAGATTTCGCTTTAGGTTTTTACTCATAGGTAATCCCCTTCGTTCCCATGAATTTCCGGCTGAACTCAGCCGATGGTGGCGATCTCGCTGTCCCAGCGCTCGTTGAAGGAGGTGGACAGGCCGCCGATGGACTGGAGGCGGAAGTTGGACACATCCAGGCCCTGGAGATCCTCATAGCCGGTCATGTCCATGCTGGAGGCGTCGATCAGGGGGATGGCGGCCATCTGGCGGACCATCAGCTCCTGCGCGGCGGGAGAGAGCATGTAGTTCATGAAGGCGTAAGCGCCGTCCTCATTGGAGCCGAAGGTGGGAATGACCAGAGACTGGAGGGAACCGGTGAGGGCGGGGTCGATCTGGGTGATCTTGATGGTGTCCTTGATCTCGCCGGAGGCACGCTGGGAGAGAACCATGTCCGCCCAGTTGGGGCACATGTCGATCTCGCCCTGGTTCAGCAGGTCCAGAGTGCCCTGGTTCTTGTTGGGGTAGACGATGGAGCCGCCGGAGGAATACATGTAAGGATGGATTTCCTTCAGGAAGTCAAAGCCGGCGTCCCACTCGCTGACCCACTTCTCGTCGTCGGAGGTGAAGGCCTCCTCGGGCAGGAAGTTGTACACCGCGCTGCGGGCGAAGGAGTCGCCGGCGCCGCCGGTGCCGGGAGTGTTGTAGGCAAAGCGGCCGGGATTGGCCTTCATCCACGCCACCAGCTCATCCATGGTGGCGGGCGGAGTGGCGACCTTGGCGGAGTCATAGGCCAGGATGACCGTGGTGCCGCGGTAGGGCTGGCAGTAATCCGTGGCGATGGAGCTCTTGGCCGCTACGGTGGCGGCGTTGGGAATCTTGGAGCTGTCCAGCTTCACGAACTGCTCCTGGCCGATGAGGGAGACCACCTTGGAAAGGTCGTCGCCGCTGAGGTCCACGATGTCATAGTCTGTGTTGGTCTGACCGGCCTTGGAGGCGGCGGTCAGCATGTCGGCCAGGGTCTGGGCGCCGGTGCCGGAGAGCATGAACTGGAGGGTGACCTCGTACTGCCCGGCATACTCGGAGTTGGTGTTGAAGTCGTTGACAAGAGCCTCGAAAATCTCGCGGACGTTGTCGGAGCCGGTGGCCCAGAGGCTGACAGTTTTCTTTCCGCCAGCGGAGCCGGAGTCCCCGGAGCCGCCGGAGGAGCCGGAGTTGCCACCGCATCCGGTGAGGCAGGCCGCCAGCATCACGGCGGAGAGGAGCATGGCAAACAGTCTTCTTTTCATTACAGTAATCTCCTTTCAAATGTGTGCCTGTAGTATGGGGTGAGAAGGGGATTTCCCCCTCTTGGTTAGAGGGCGCGCTTTTAGACGGGCTGTCAAAACACGGTGTGCTTGCCCACGGTGAGGCTGACCTGATCGCCTTCCTTCAGCCGCTCGCTGAGGTCGCGGTTGATGTAGCATTTGATGATGTCGTCTCCTTGCTGGGCGGTCATCACCACATAATGGCCCAGCAGCATGATGGTGCGGACCGTGGCGTCGAACTGGCCGCCGGCGCCCTCGGTGACCGTCAGGTCCTCAGGACGGACGGCGATGGTCTTGCCGTCTTTTTTCAGGAAGTTCATCTCGCCGATGAAGGAGGCCACGTGCAGCGTGGCGGGCTTGTCGTAAATCTCCGCCGGGGTGCCGGTCTGCTCGAACTTGCCCTTGTTCATGACCACGATGCGGTGGGAGAGGGACATGGCCTCCTCCTGGTCGTGGGTGACGAAGATAACGGTGATGCCCAGGTCCTGCTGAATCTTCTTCAGCTCCTCCCGCATCTGCTGGCGGATCTTGGCATCCAGGGCGGAGAAGGGTTCGTCCAGAAGCAGCAGGGAGGGTTTGAGGAGCAGGGAACGGGCAATGGCGATCCGCTGCTGCTGGCCGCCGGAGAGCTGGCCGGGGTACTTTTTCTCGCAGCCGGGCATGGACACCAGGTCCAGGTACTTCTTCACGTCCGCGTCGATCTCGGCCTTGGGGACCTTACGCAGCTTCAGACCGAAGGCCAGGTTCTCGTAGATGGTCATGTGGGGCCAGAGGTTGTAGCTTTGGAATACCATGGCTGTGGGCCGCTTCTCCGGAGGCAGGTTGACGATGGACTGCCCGTCCACAGTGATATCGCCGGAGGTCACGTCCAAAAAGCCGCCGATGGTCCGCAGAATGGTGGTCTTGCCGCAGCCGGACGGGCCCAGGAAGGTGACGATCTCGCCCTCGTAAATATCAAGGTTAATATGCTCAACGCCGTCTCCGTTGTCATACTTTTTGGTCATATCCTTGATTTGCAGTTTGATTTTGCGCTCGCTCATGAGTGTTTTCTCCTCCAAACTACATTATTTCATCTTGAAGCCGCCGGAAATGGCTTCGGGTCCGATATACTTCCGCATGAGGAAGATCATCAAAGCGGACGGGATAATCAGCAGGATGGCGAACACCGCGCCGATCTGCACCGCCGAGGAATCCAGCACGATGCCGTACATGGCCACCGGCATAGTCTGCACCTTGGCGAGGCCCACCAGCAGCGTGCCCTGCGCCTCCTCCATGGAGCCCAGGAAGGTGTACAGCGTGGCCACGGCGATGCCGGGCATGGCCATGGGCAGAGTGATTTTAAAGAACGTGCGGATGGGGCCCGCGCCCACGTCCCGGGCGGCCTCCTCCTGCTGGCGGTGGACTGAGCGGAAGGCGCTGGCGGGCAGCCAGACCATGAACATCATGGAGTTGATCATGTGGATGATGACCACGCCCGCGTAGGTGCCCATCAGGCCGTAGCGGTAGAACAGCACGGCGATGGAGGTGTAGATGCCCAGCTTGGGGAAGGCGTTGGTCAGCAGGAAGGACAGCATGAAGACCTTTCTGCCCCGGTATTTGAACCGTGCGATGGAGTAGGCGGCGGGAATGCACAGCACCATGGACACCGCCGTGGTGACGATGGCCACAATGAAGGACTGCACGATGGAGGAAACCAGGCTGTTCTGGGAGAACACGTATTTCCACCACTTGAAGCCCCACTCCTGGGGGAAGACCGCCGGAGCGGTGTACTCGTTGGCGAACGCCAGCATCAGCATGTTGAGCATGGGCCCGTAAAAGAACAGAATGAAGGCCGCCAACAGCAGGAATTCCAGGAATTTTTTTCTGCCTACCGCGTAGTAAAAGCGCCGGGGATTCAGCATTTTGAACATGTACGGAGTCACCTCTTCTTCCTTGTTCGTCAGAGTGTTTCGCTGGTCCGTCCCCCTCGGGGGACGGAGAAAGGGGCGCGTCCCTTTCTGATTCCCATTTGCTCCAGATCATCCTCCAATCTCTGTAAATTTGCCCGCGCGTGTGCCTTCCCTCTGCAAAAGAATGACGGGGATAAAAAGCAAGAGCCAACAGCTACACAACGTATTTCCCTCCACACCCAAAACACCCATGTAGAAGGAACGTTTGTGTACTGTAGACTCTCATTCTCTTAAGCACACAGTATTGATTTATTTAACATTACCACAGATTTTCCTTTCCGGCAAGTCAAAAATTGGACTCACACGCAATTCCGCCATATTTCACAGGCGAAAGCTGAAAAAATTGTGCATTTTACATCTTGCTTTTTTGCGGTGTTTTCCTGCGGCGAAGGGGCCCTGCCGTCTGCGGCGCGGAGACACCGGCGCTGGTTCCTCCCGCACAGTGCGGACAAGCCGCTGCGGAGCGGCGTCCGCAGGAGCGGCGCAGGCGGCGGAAAACAAGACTTGGAGACTGGACATATTGCATAAAATCATAGGTATAAATTTGGCATATTCGTAAAAAATGGAGCTTGCGTTTTTGGCGGCTTGCGCTAAAATAAGGGTACTTCATCGGTGAGTTTGATAAGGAGTGCGTTAGATCATGTTGATTCGTATGTTTCACAAACCCAGTGCTCGCTCTGAGGAGCGTTGGTTTCAGATGATGCGTCAGGCGATGCTGTACCGGCAGATTCCCTGAGCGCCGGTCAAGCGCCCAAAATACGCGGAAAGGCCGGGTGGATATCTTCGATATCCACCCGGCCTGTGTTTTGTCTGAAACGCGGCAAAAGCCGGGGAACGGGCGAAGAGCGCTTCGCCCGCAGGCGCGGGTGGGTGCGCCGCCGCCGTTTGCGGCAATTTTTGCCCGGAGAGAATCCGGGAGGAGTTCCTTTCGTGTTCGGTGAAAAAACTGGTGCATGGAGCTTCAGGGCAACAGCATTTGAAATTTAGCAAAAAAGAGAGATAAACAGGAATTCAGAATGCCTGTATGCCTGGCTGGGATGCAAGCGTAAAGAAGGTTCTGTAATCGCCGTGGACGGCAAGACCATTCGCGGCAGTAAAAGGAATACCCAGAAAGCGTATCATGTAGTCAGTGCGTTTGCGGCGGTAAACCAGCTGGTACCGGGTGAGATCGTGACGGATGAAACGTCCAACGAGATCACGGCAGCGCCGGAACGTTTGGATTCTTTGAATATAGAGAACAGCATCATAACGGCGGACGCAATGAGCTGCCGGAAAGAAATTGTCAGGAAAATCAGGGAGAGTCAGGCGGATTATGTGATTGGCCAGAAGGGAAATCATCCGGCCCTGCTGGAGGATATTTCGCTCTATTCAACCTGAATGTTCTGCGTAAAACTGCTCTGGCTCTCTGCAAAAATACTGACTTGGGCCGCAGGCTCAGTATCCAGAAAAAGCGTTTTGCCGCTGCCTTGAACCCGCAGCGTCTTCCTGATATCCTTTTCCGCTAATTTCAAATGCGGTTGCCCGGGGAGCACATCATGGCGAAAAGAGCCGCAAGCCGCCGCAAAGGGGACTGAGTTGGAACACATTATTACCGCAGCGCTGTTCACGGGTATGCGCATATCGGAGCTGCTGGGCCTCACTTGGGACAGCGTGGACATGGAGCGGGGCACCATCACGATTGACAAGCAGCTCCGGGCTGGTCCTGAGTGGGACAATCCCCACAGGCTGGTGTTCACCAACGCCAAAGGCCGGAACCTGTTCACGCAGTATGTGAATAACCATTTCCGGGCATTGGTGGAGACCGCTGGCCTGGAGGGGGTGCGCTTCCACGATGGGCCTGTTAAAATAGGACTAAATCAGAAACACCCCGCAGCAAGGGGCGCGCTGGTTTAGTCCTGTTTTTATCACCCCATTCACACATTCCGTCCAAAATGGGAATCAAAGATTTTCCACATTCGGTTAAACTATACTCTACTTTTGGAGGGATTTGAGGATATTCTTTTCTATGAACTAATTGGTCTGCTTCTAATTCTTTCAGAGTGGAACGTAAAGTCTTATATGAAATTCCACTGATGTATTTTTTCATTTCGTTAAAGCGAACAATTCCGAACTCTGCTAAAGTATATAAAACAGTCATTTTATATTTGCCATTGACTAGTGACAATGTATAGCTGAAACCTGTTGTTTCAAGACATTCATTTGCAATGCAGCGTCCACTTATTTTACACTCTCCTTTAGGTGAGTATATAACTTATCTGTAAGTATCGCACTTATATGTGCGTACTTGATTTTGATTTAATTCTTGCTATGATTATAATGTCAAGTACAGATAAAGTCAATTTCACAGCATAAGGAGTACAGATTTTTATGAGTAAAACAATGGTTGTAATAACGGGCAGCCCACGGAAAAACGGGAATAGCTTTGCCATGGCGGACGCTTTCATCAAGGCAGCCGAAGAAAAGGGGCATACAATCACACGGTTTGACGCTGCATTAAAAAAAGTGGGCGGCTGCCGGGCTTGTGAAACTTGCTTTTCTACTGAAAAAGCCTGTACATTTGATGATGATTTCAACACAGTTGCACCGGCAATTCTTGAAGCGGACGTTATCGTGTTTACTATGCCTGTCTACTGGTATTCTATCCCGGCACAGATTAAAGGTGTCATTGACCGTATCTTTTCAATGGTTGTCGGCGGCAAGGATATTGCAGGAAAGGAATGCGCGCTGATTACCTGTTGTGAAGAAGATGATATGTCTGTTATGGACGGCGTTCGTATTCCCATTGAACGTATGGCGGCACTGAATAAATGGAAAATGATAGGCGAGGTTTTAATTCCCGGCGTATTAAATGTTGGCGATATTGACAAAACCGAGGGCTGCAAAAAAGCGACCGATTTAGCCAATGCAATTTAAGGGGATAATTATGAGCAAAAAAATTATAATTCTCAATGGAAGCCTGAGAAAAGCCGGAAACACAACGGCATTAACGGCGGAATTTTAAGAAAGGGGCAGAAGAAGCCGGAAATACTGTGACAGTATTTTTTATAGGGATACGGCTGGATGGAGGCATTGGTTTCAGATTGGAAGTGATGATGAACTCAACAAGCAAATTTTTGATGCCTGTGCCCGGATCATTACCGGTATTGATACGCCGCTCGGTACTATACTTGGAGCCGCGGCTATTCGGACGAAAAGTCTGCGAAAACAGCTTTTGAAAACGCCTTTGCCGGAGAATCCCATTATGCACACATCATCTACTTCCAAACGGTTAAAACCGCTGTACAGGGAGATGGGGAAAAGCTTTCTATTCGCGAACAGCTTGCGGTGGCAAAGGCGGTACTGGCGGAGCAAGCGGAGCGGCCCGCTGTCCAGCGGCATCAGAAAGACAAGAAGGCGAGATCATGCCATTTGTGCCGGTTCCCAAGGACCTTACGAAAGTCAAAACGAAGGTTGCCTTTAACCTGCCTCGCCGCCAGCTTGTGTGTTTCGGCGCGGGCGGTCTGGGTGGCATCCCCGCTTATCTTCTCACACGGGGCAGTATTGGTAACGACACAGCGGCTTTGCTGATGATCGGACTGATGCTGTCCTTCTTTCTTTTCGGTATCTACGAAAAGGACGGCCGGCGCCTTTAACAGCATCCGGGAGGAATATGAGGTATATGACCGGATACGGAAATTCGAGGGGCTTTGACACGGAGGGGCGGCGGGAGCGTATCTTTTACGCTTCCGCCGCCCATTTTTTATTTGAAAACCTGTTTGCAAAATGCGCTTCCTATGCTATGATAGAAATAACTATTTAAATTTGATATTTTTGGATATAATTTCTCATAAGATTTTTCTCTCAATCATACATCAAAAAGGAGCATGAACCATGGATGAGCAAAATGTAAAGCGCACGCGCCGCACCCCGCAGCAGATGGCCGAGGATATTGACGGCAAGATTCAAAAGCTGAGTCAGGACTTGGACGCCCTCGCCGCCAAAAGAGCCGCCGCCAACGAGGATTTTGACAAGAAGGAGGCGGCTGTTAAAAGGCGTATTGCGGCTTTGGAGCAGAAGAAAAAGGACATTTTTGCGCCAAAACCGCCGCGCAAACCCCGTAAGACCAAAAAACAGAAAATCCAGGATTTAATCAAGAGTGCCAGCAAAGCCGGTCTCAAGCCGGAGGAAATCGCCCGGCGGTTAGGTTTGGATCAGCCGGAGGATTGAGTATTCCGGCAATCGCGGGAGGGAATGCCGGATACCTTTGACCCGGATGTGGGGGACCTGCGCTTGTACGCCCCCTGGGGCAGCCTCTGCATCTTTTATCGGGACTTCCGCAATTCCACTTCTCTGATCCTCTTGGGCCGCATTGACAGCGGAATGGATGTGGTCGGCGGTATGACAGAGAATTTCACGGTGAAAATGGAGGCAGTCAAATGAACCGGACGGAATTGTCAGAAAAGAATAACCAGAACTGGTATCGGGGTCAGGCATTCCCCGGCGACTGCGACCCGGAGGTTCGGAAGATCGCCCAAGGCTTTTAGCGCGGAGATGTTACGGAACACGGGACGTTGACAGACGCGCAGAAAGCGTTGATTCGTTTGGCGGCGCTGCCTGCCTGCCAGACTTGAAAGCCGCTGGAACGCTATACGCTTTCCGCCCTGGACGTGGGGGCTACCCCGGAGCAGATCAAGGAAACGCTCTATCAGTGCGCTCCATATATTGGACTGGAGAAGGTACAGTGTGCGTTGGATGAGGTCAATCAGGTATCCTGGTCCAATATCCGTCCCAGGTGGAGCCGGCGCCTTACGCATCGGAGCTGGGGCGGCTGCTGGACAGATTGGAACGGGACTATGGCTATGAGGACCAGGACGCCTTCCTGGTCCTGAAGGACATTCTGGCGGGAGTCTGGAAGGTCCGGAAGGATTCCTGAAAATCCGGAAAGAGAGACGGCTGTCCTGCGGGACGGTCGTCTTTTTCCGCTATAAGGAGTTGCCGGGATGCTTATGAGAAATATTTCACAATAAAGAGCGGCGCTTTTAAAAAAAGATTGTCTATTTTATAACTTTTCTTGACATTCCCGGGGGCTGCATTCATAATTAATATTTAGGAAACCAAAAAAACTTTTAGGAAAGAAGTGAAGTCATGAGCAGACTGGAAGTGAAGACCCCCGGCCAGGCCCAGGCGGTGGTGGAGCAGCTCTACCGCAATATGGAGCGGCGGATCGCGGCCAGCCCGCCGGGCCTCTGCCCCGTGGATATGGCGCTGAATTTCCTGGACCTCTGCCGGGCCCAGACCTGTGGCAAGTGCGTGCCCTGCCGCATCGGCCTGAGCCAGCTTTCCAACATGATCCGGGAGGTGCTGGACGGGGAGCCGGACCTGAGCATTCTCCGGCGGATTGAGAAGACGGCCCAGGTCATCGTGGACACGGCGGACTGCGCCATTGGTACCGACGCGGCCAATCTGGTCCTCATGGGCCTCAAGGGCTTCCGGGACGACTACGAGGAGCACATCCTGCACCACCGCTGCCTGGGGTCTCTGAAAAACCCCGTGCCCTGCGTGGCCCTGTGCCCGGCAGGCGTGGATATCCCCGGCTACATCGCCCTCATCAGCGAGGGCCGCTGCGGCGACGCCGTGCGGCTCATCCGCAAGGACAATCCCTTCCCCACGGCCTGCGCCTACATCTGCGAGCATCCCTGCGAGGCCCGCTGCCGCCGGAACATGGTGGACGACGCCCTCAATATCCGCGGACTCAAGCGCTACGCCGTGGACCACGCCGGGGACGTGCCCCAGCCCAAGCCCGCCAAGGCTACGGGCAAGTCCGTGGCCATCGTGGGCGGCGGCCCCGGCGGATTGTCGGCGGCCTACTACCTGGCCCTTATGGGTCACAAGGTCACGGTCTACGAGAAGCAGAAGGCCCTGGGCGGCATGATGCGCTACGGCATCCCCAGCTACCGCTTCCCCCGGGAGAAGCTGGACGCGGAAATCGCCTCCATCCTGTCTCTCGGCATCGAGGTACATACCGGGGTCAACGTGGGGACCGGCCTCTCCTTCGACGAGCTCAAGCAGCAGTACGACTGCCTTTATCTCTCCATCGGCGCCCACACCGACAAGAAGACGGGCATTGAGGGAGAGGACAGCCTGGGCGTGGTCTCCGCCGTGGAGCTGCTGCGCCACATCGGGGACAACGAGATGCCCGATTTCGCCGGTCAGAACGTGGTGGTCATCGGCGGCGGCAACGTTGCCATGGACGTGACCCGCTCCGCCATCCGCCTGGGAGCGGAAAAAGTCACCTGCGTCTACCGCCGCCGTCAGGAGGATATGACCGCCCAGGCCGAGGAAGTGGAGGGAGCCATCGCCGAAGGGGCGGAGGTGTTGACCCTCCAGGCTCCTCTGCGCATCGAGGCCGACGAAAACGGCCACGTCTCCGCCCTCTGGACCCAGCCCCAGATCATCGGCGAAATGGACAAGGCGGGCCGTCCCCGGCCCAATACCGCCGCCGTGGAGCCCCTGCGGATTCCGGCGGACACGATCATCGTCGCCATCGGCCAGGGCATCGAGACCCGGGGCCTGGAGCAGACGGGCATCAAGATTCAGCGGGGCGGGGCCCTGCTGGCGGACTCCAGCACCCAGCTGCCCGATATGGTGGGCGTTTTTGCAGGCGGCGACTGCGTGACGGGTCCCGCCACGGTCATCCGGGCCATCGCCGCAGGCAAGGCCGCCGCCGCCAACATCGACGAGTACCTGGGCTTTAACCATGAGATCGAGTCCGAGGTCAAGGTTCCCACGCCCCGCTGCGCGGACCTGCGGCCCCGGGGCCGGGTCAACGCCACCGAACGGGAGGCCGGCGAGCGCAAAGGGGACTTCCAGTGCATCGAGTGCGGCATGACCGACCAGGAGGCCGGGCAGGAGTCCTCCCGGTGCCTGCGGTGCGACCACTTCGGCTATGGAATCTTCAAGGGAGGACGTGTGGAGAAATGGTAAACTTTACGATCAACGGCCGGGAGCTGACCGCCCCCAAGGGGACCACCATTCTGAACGCCGCCGAGAAGGCGGGCATCCCCATCCCCCATCTGTGCTATTTGAAAGACATTAACGAGATCGCCGCCTGCCGGATGTGCATGGTGGAGATCGAGGGTACGGAGCGGCTGGTCCCGGCCTGCAACACGGAAATCCTGGAGGGCATGGTCATTCATACGAACTCTCCCCGGGTACGGGACGCCCGGAAGACGAATCTCCGTCTGATTCTCTCGCAGCACAACTCCAACTGCACCGTCTGCGTGCGGAGCGGCTATTGCGAGCTCCAGCAGCTGTCCCATGACCTGAACATCCACTACCAGCCCTATGCGGTCCAGCCGGAGCGGGCCCAGATCGACCTCAGCGTTCCCATCGTCCGGGAGGCCAGCAAGTGCATCAAGTGCATGCGCTGCGTCCAGGTCTGCGACAAGATTCAGGGCATGAACATCTGGGATGTGGCCGGGACGGGTTCCCGGACCACGGTGGACGTGAGCTACAACCGCTACCTCAAGAACACGGACTGTGTGTTTTGCGGCCAGTGCGTCACCCACTGCCCCACCGGCGCCCTGACGGTCCGGGACGATACCACCAAGGTCCTCCGGGCCCTGGCCGACCCCGAGATTACCACGGTGATTCAGGTGGCTCCGGCGGTGCGGGTGGCCTGGGCGGAGGTTTTCAATCTCCCGGCCAAGCAGGCCACCACCGGCCGCATGGTGGCGGCGCTGAAGCGCCTGGGCTTCGACTATGTGTTTGACACCAACTTCGCTGCGGACCTGACCATCATGGAGGAGGGCAGCGAGTTCGTGGACCGCTTCACCCACCGGGGGAAGTACCGCTGGCCCATGTTCACCTCCTGCTGCCCCGGCTGGGTGCGGTTCCTGAAGACCCAGTATCCGGCCTACACGGACCATCTGTCCACGGCGAAATCGCCCCAGCAGATGTTCGGCGCGGTGGCCAAGAGCTACTTTGCCGAGAAGATGGGCCTGGACCCGAAGAAGATATGCGTGGTGTCCATCATGCCCTGCTCCGCGAAGAAGGCGGAGAGCGAGCTGCCCGCCATGCGGGACGCCTGCGGCGACCCGGATGTGGACGTGGTGCTGACCACCCGGGAGATGGTGCGCCTGTTCCGCAGCGACTGTATTATCCCCACGGACCTGGAGGAAGCGGAGTTCGACAGCCCCCTGGGCAGCGGCACCGGCGCTGCGGTGATCTTCGGCGCGACGGGCGGCGTGATGGACGCGGCGCTGCGGAGCGCCTACTACCTGGTGACGGGGAAGAACCCGGACGCCGACGCCTTCAAGGCCGTTCGGGGCGAGAAACCCTGGAAGGAGGCCACGTTCAACATCCCCGGCGCGGGGGACATCCGCGTCGCGGTGGTCAGCGGTCTGGGGAACACCCGGCGGCTGATGGAGGCCATTGAGGAGGGAACGGCGGACTACGATTTTGTGGAGGTCATGGCCTGTCCCGGAGGCTGCGCCGGAGGCGGCGGACAGCCCATCCACGGCGGCGCGGAGTACGCGGGAGCGCGGGGCAGCCAGCTCTGGAAGCTGGACGCGGGTTCCGAACTCCGTTTCTCCCACGAGAACCCGGATGTGCAGGCGCTGTACCGGACCTACCTCAAAAAACCCTTGGGCGAGCGGTCCCACCACCTGCTCCACACGGATCACAACGCCTGGTCCGCCGGGACGTCTGAGCAGGCCCGGTAACCGCCGGTTTTGAAGCTGGAAAATGGTTCCCTAAAGGGTCAGAGGAGGCCGTCTTATGGCGGCCTCCTCTGACTTTGGAGAGTGTATGGAGATGGTAAGATTACGCTTTACAGTTCGCAGAGCTTGAGGAGGCCTTCCCAGTTGCGGTCGACTTCCTTTTGAACCTCCTCGACCATCCACTCGTTGCCCGGCTTGAACATGTGGGCAAAGCGGCCCTGCACCTTGAGGTATTCCTCCACGGGCAGCTTGTTCTTGGGTTTGTAGCTGAGGATGTACTTGCCCTCGATGACCTCATAGAGGGGCCACACGCAGGTTTCGACGGCCAGCTTGGTGATCTCCATCAGCTTCTCAGAGGGATACCGCCAGCCTCTCGGGCAGGGAGCCATAACATTCAAAAACGCCGCGCCAGGGGTGTAGATGGCCTTGTGGGACTTCTCGGCGATGTCCTTGAAGTTCCCGATGAAGGTGGTCTGGGCCACATAGGGGATGCCGTGGGCCACCATGATCTTGGTCAGATTCTTCTTCTGCTGGGGCTTGCCGGGAACCACCTTGCCCACCGGCGTGGTGGTGGTGTCGGCGAAGTGGGGCGTGGAGCTGGACCGCTGGATGCCCGTGTTCATGTAGGCCTCATTGTCGTAGCAGACGTACACCAGGTCGTGGCCCCGCTCCATGGCGCCGCTGAGGCTCTGGAAGCCGATATCATAGGTTCCGCCGTCTCCGCCGAAGGCGATGAATTTGTACGTCGCGTCGATCTTGCCCCGCTTTTTCATGGCGTGGTAAGCGGTTTCCACGCCGCTTAAGGTGGCCGCCGCGTTCTCGAAGGCGTTGTGGATGAAGCTGTCCTTGTAGGACGTGTAGGGGTACATGAAGGAGGAGACCTCCAGGCAGCAGGTGGCGGAGCAGACCACGGCGTGGTCCTCCGGCTCCAGGGCCCGCAGCACGGTCCGCACGGCGATGGGGCAGCCGCAGCCCGCGCACATTCTGTGACCGCCGGTGAAGCGGTCTTCCTTCATGACGTTTTCTTTCAGATTATAGGCCATTTTGACTCCTCCCTCCTTACTCGCGCACGTCCAGGTAACGGTAGGTCTCGCCCACCTCGCCGGTCTCGGCAATCTTCTCCAGGTCCGCGAACACGTGCTGGATGCTCTCCACCCGCACGTCCCGGCCGCCCAGGCCGTAGATGTAGCTGATGCCCTTGGGGCCGCTGACGCCGTTGGCATACAGCCCCGCACAGGTCTCCGCGAAGATGGGGCCGCAGTGGGCGTTGAAGCTGTCGTCCTTGTCCATGGCGGCGAAGGCCTTCACGTTCTTCAGCGCGTCCGCAATCTCCTCGGCGGGGAAGGGGCGGAAGGAGCGAATCTTAATCATGCCCACCTTCTTGCCCTGGGCCCGGAGCTGCTTGATGGCCTCCCGGGCGGTGCCGGCGGAGGAGCCGATGATAATAATGGCCTCCTCGGCGTCGTCCATCTCGTACTTCTCAATGAGGCCGTACTGACGGCCCGTCCAGGCGGCGAATTCGTCCGCGACCTTCTTGATGACATCCTTGGCGTCCATCATGGCCTGGGCCTGCTGGCGTTTGGTCTCCATGTAGTAGACGGGGGTGGAGTAGGGACCCACGGCGATGGGCTCGTCCTTGTTGAGGAGGTAGTGCTGGGGCTTGTACTCGCCCACGAACTGACGGACCTTCTCCGTCTCCTCCAGCTCGATGTTCTCGATGGCGTGGGAGGTGATGAAGCCGTCCTGGCAGATCATGATAGGCAGGGACACCGCCTCGCCGATGCGCATGGCCTGGAGGTAGTTGTCGTAAGCCTCCTGGTTTGTCTCGGCAAACAGCATCAGCCAGCCGGAATCCCGGACCGCCATGGCGTCGGAGTGGTCGTTATTGATGTTGATGGGGCCGGACAGGGCGCGGCAGGACACCGCCAGGGTGATGGGCAGGCGGTCGCTGGCCGCGACATACAGCATCTCGGCCATGTAGATGAGGCCGCAGGAAGAAGTCGCGGAAATGGCCCGGCATCCGGCGGCTTCCGCGCCGATGCAGGTGGACATGGCGGAGTGCTCGGACTCCACAGCGATGAAGTCCGTGTCGACCTCGCCGTTGTCCACGTAGGCGGAGAAGTACTGGGGGATTTCGGTGCTCGGCGTGATCGGGTAAGCACCCATCACGTCGGGGTTGATCTGCTTCATTGCGTAGGCAACGGCCTCGTTGCCGGACAGTCTTTCTCTGATACTCATTTTTCGTTACCCCTCCTTACTTCTCGTCCTTGACCATAGTGATGGCCCCGAAGGGGCAGACATTGGCGCAGATGCCGCAGCCCTTGCAGAAGAAGTAGTTGAAGTCCTCCCGCTTGCCTTCGCTGTTAACCGGGATGGACATATCCGGGCACACGGGAGCGCACAGCAGGCACTGCCTGCACTTGTCCATGTCCAGCATCGGCTTCATGGTCCGCCAGTCGCCGGTTTCGACAACCTCAGACGTGCCGCCCTCGAAGATGGCGCCGCCGGGAGTGATGTCCTTCCAGGTGACTTGAGGGGTCATATCCTTCGCTAAATGGCTCATCCTTCCTGTACCTCCTCCATAGAGCGTTTCAGGGCCCGCATGTTGCCCTCGATGACCTGGGGCTTGGAGGCAAACTTGTGCTTAAAGGACGCCTCCATGTCCTTGACGAACTCCTCTGCGTCCACCACGCTGCTGACCTTCACAATGGCGGCCAGCATGGGGGTGTTGGGGAAATTCTTGCCCAGCTCTTCTTCGCTGATCTTGCCGGCGTCGATGGTGCACACCCGGCCCTCATAGCCCTTGAGCAGGGGGCGGAGCTCCTCGGGCTTCTTGCCGGAATTGATGACAATGGCGCCCTCTTTCTTGAGACCCGCCGTCACGTCCACGGCGGAGATGAGGGTCTCGTCAACGACCACGACGTAGTCGGGCTCATAGATGTTGGAGTGGACGGTGGAGCGTTCCGAGCTGATGCGGTTGTACGCGGTGATGGGCGCGCCCATGCGCTCCGGGCCGTACTCCGGGAAGCCCTGGACATACTTGCCTGTATTGAAGGCGGCGTCCGCCAGCAGCAAAGACGCGGTCTTCGCGCCCTGGCCTCCCCGGCCGTGCCAGCGGATTTCTACGATGTCTTTCATGTACTGCGTTCTCCTTTCATTTCACTGCGTCGAAGACGGGGCCGGACTGCCGCCGCCTTTCCGGATTGATTGTACCAGAAACGCGGCGGGCAGTAAAGATCTGCCCGCCGCTGAACGATAAGAAAATTACGCCAAGGGGTCCAGAACGGCTTTGAAATCGGCGATAATGTCCTCCGGGTCCTCCAGACCCACGCTGACGCGGACCAGCCCCTCCGAGATACCGGCGGCTTTCAGTTCCTCGGCGGAGTAGGTGGAGTGCGTCATGGTGGCGGGGTGCTCCACCAGAGTTTCGGCGTCGCCCAGGGAGACGGCCACGGTGCACAGCTCCAACTTGTTCAAAGCGGCGGCGGTGGCGGCCTTGTCGGCTTTCAGCTCCAGGGAGATCATGCCGCCGGGCAGCCGCATCTGCTTCTTGGCGGTCTCGTAGCCCTCAAAATGCTCCAGGCCCGGATAGTAGACCTTGGAAACGGCGGGATGCGACTCAAAGAACTCGGCCACCTTTTTGGCGTTGGCGCAGTGGCGCTCCATGCGGATGTCCAGGGTCTTCAAGCCACGGGCCATCAGGAACGCATCAAAAGGACTCAGCACCGCGCCGGTCAGGTCCTTCAGACCAAACATGCGGCACTTGGTCACAAACTCCTTGTCGCCGACGATGACGCCGGCGATCACGTCGCCATGGCCGTTTAAGTACTTGGTGGCGCTGTGAACGACGGTGTTGGCGCCGTGCTCCAGAGGACGCTGGAGATAGGGGGTGCAGAAGGTGTTGTCCACAATCACCCGGATATCGGAGTTGAAGTCATGAGCGGTTTTGGCGATCAGGGCGATGTCCAGAATCTTCAGGGTGGGATTGCAGGGCGTCTCGAAATAGACCACTTTGGTCTTCTCGGTCAGGGCTTTTTTCAGATTCTCCATATCGCTGAGATCGGTGAGGGTGACCTTGACGCCGAACTGGGCCATGCCGTGCTCCAACAGGGAGTAGGTGCAGCCGTACAGGGTTTCGTCCGCTACGATTTCGTCGCCGGCGGACACGGAGCTCCACAGCGCGGTGGCAATGGCGCCCATGCCGGAGGCGGCGGCCAGGGCGTCCTCGCCGCCTTCCAGGTCTGCCATCTTGGCCTCCACCAGAGCGGTGGTGGGGTTGCCCAGGCGGCTGTAGATATAGCCCTCTTCCTTCCCGGCAAAGCGGGCGCCGCCCTGCTCCACAGACTCAAACTCGAAAGTGGAAGTCTGGTAAATCGGGGCGCAGAGGGAACCGGCGGCGTTCCCGACCTTGCCGGTGTGAATCTGGCGGGTGGCAAAGCCCTTGTTTTTGCAGTTCATAGTTGTTTACCTTCCTTTCTTTTTTGCGCCGCCTAATGCTGATTTTGACCGGGAAAAGTTGGAATTCGGTTTTTCTGCTATAAAGAGCTTTTTCCGGGCAGAGACAGGCGGACCTGTGAGATTGTGTGGAGAGACGGTTATACAGCGGGATTTCGGTAAAGTTGACCATAAACCGAAGAGCGAAACCTCGGTTTTTTTCAACTTCTACTAATTCTACTAAGAATCATACCATTTTTCCCACGGGGGTGTTAGTATCAGTTTTTGAGAATTTGTTAGCGTTTTAAGTGATAACAATTTGACAATTCCGCAGAGCCGCTTTATAATGCAGGTAAGGGCTCACAGTGGAGAAACTCTGGATTTCGGGAAAACACGGCGTGCCGCGCGCCGGAGACAGAAGCGGCCGTCCCCGTTCCCGCGGGAGCGGGGAAGAGCATGGAGGCGTTATGACCTTTCAGCAGCTGACCTATGTGGTGGAGATTTCCAAGTGCGGTTCCATCAACAAAGCGGCAGGCAAGCTGTTCCTTTCTCAGTCCGGCATATCCACTGCCATACGGGAGTTGGAGGAAGAGCTGGGCATTCAGTTTTTTGTCCGCAGCAACCGGGGAGTGGAGTTCACGCCGGACGGACGGGAGTTCCTGGGCTACGCCGTATCCCTGCTGGAGCAGAAGCAGTGGATTGAAACCCGCTACGGCGAGGCGCGGAACGCCGCCCCGGCCACGCATCTCTCCATCTCCTCCCAGCGCTATCCCTTCACGGAGGACGCGTTTATCGAGCTTCTCCAGTCCCCCAAGGTGAACCGCTATCAGTTCTCTGTCCGGGAGGTGGACATGGACGCGGTCATCGACGACGTGTATGACCACCGGGCGGACATCGGCGTCATCTGCCTGACGGAGCTGACGGAAAAGATGATTTTCCGCTTTCTGGATTCCCGGGCGCTGGTGTTCCATGAGATTGCGGTGGTGGACCCCTGCGTTTACGTCCGCCGGGGCCACCCCCTGGCGGAGCAGGAAGCGGTGACGGAGACAGACCTGGCGGGCTATCCCTATGTGTCCTTTGAGCGGGAGCAGGGCGTGGCGGTGGACTTCTCCGAGGAGTACCGGATGCTGTCCTTGAAAAAACCCGCCCGGCAGATTCGGGTGAACAGCCGCAGCACCATGCTGCGGGTCCTGTCCTATACGGATGGATTTACTACCGGCAGCGGACTGATTACAAAGAGCAGCGGCTACCGGAAGATCATTACCCTGCCCCTGGCGGAGAAGAGCGGCATCCGCATCGGCTGGATTGCCCTGAAGGGCGGCAAGCTCTCCGCCCAGGCGGAGCGGTTTTTGGAGCTGCTGAAGGTGCATATTCTGGAGTCCATCCAGTTTACGAGCGAGGCCCGGCAGCTCAGCCGCTGGGACCGCTGAGCGCCGTTTCCGCCCTGCCGGGGACGCTTTGCCGGTTCCGGGGGGACGTCTCTGGAAAAAAGCGCGCCGGAGTACCGGCGCGCTTTTGGGCTTTGTCAGGTGGTGTGCTCTTTTTCAATGGCCTTCTCCGCCGCCAGCAGGGCCTTCTTGGCGGCCACGCCGGACTCGGCGGTGTCATACTCCCAGTTCCAGGGGTCCTCCTTGCAAATGCCGTCGGCGAAGGGAAGGAAGATGGAGGCAATGCCCACGATGGCCAGTATCCAGCAGTACCACAGGTTGAGAACGATATCCGTGGGATTGATGGCGATGCCGCAGGCAGTGGTCAACGCAGCGGCGGACAGCAGCTGTGCGCCGTAGGGGATGATGCCTTGGAAGACGCAGGAGAACACGTCCAGTAAAGAGGCGGTCCGCCGGGGGTCCACCTTATACTCGTGGCTGATTTCCTTGGCCATGTTTCCGCTGAGGACGATGGCCACGGTATTGTTGGCAGTTGCACAGTCGGCCAGAGAGACCAGGGCGGCAATGCCCACCTGGGCGGACTTGTTGCCCTTCATCATGCCCCGGAGGCTGTTGATGAGCCAGTTGATACCGCCGTTGTGGGTGACCATTTCTCCCATGCCGCCGCAGAACAGGGTCAGGAAGAATACCTCGTTCATGCCGGTAAAGCCGTTCCAGATGGCCTGGGCGAAGCCGAACAAATCCAGGGAGCCGGTGGCAATGCCCACGATACCGGCGACAAAAATGCCGATGGTCAGGACCAGGAACACGTTCATGCCGATGAGGGCCAAGATCAGAACCAGCAGATAGGGCACGACCTTGATGATGCTGTAGCTCAGGTCATCCATAGGGGCAATGACCTCGGGACGGCCCACAATCAGCAGGACCACCAGGGTAATGAGAGCGGCGGGCAGGGCGATGAAGAAATTCACCCGGAACTTGTCCCGCATCTCGCAGCCCTGGGAACGGGTGGCGGCGATGGTGGTGTCAGAGATCATGGACAGGTTGTCGCCGAACATGGCGCCGCCCACGCAGGCGCCCACCAGCAGGGGGATGGACAGCCCGCCCTTGTCCGCCACGCCCACGGCGATGGGAACGATGGCGCCGATGGTGCCCATGGAGGTGCCGGTGGCGGTGCCCATGAAGGCGGAGATGATGAACACGCCGGCAGCCAGGAACTGGACGGGGACCAGGGAGAGGCCCAAGTTGACGGTGGCGTCCCGCCCGCCCATGGAAGTGGCTACGCTGGAGAAAGCGCCCGCCAGCAGGTAAATCATCAGCATGGTCAGCACGTCAATGTTGGCCGCGCCCCGGGCGAAGATGGCGAAGCGCTCGTCAAGAGTGCCTTTGGTAATGGCGAAAGCCACCAGCAGGGCAATGAACATGGCGGTGACGGAAGGGAACTGGTAGAACGCCATCTCGACGCCCTGGGCCTGGAGAATCAGGCCGGCGCCCAGGTAGATCACGACGAAAATCAGAAAGGGGATCAGTGCCAGAGCGCTGCTCTTTTTGTTTAGGTTGTGTTCCATTTCATTTCTCCTTTTCTTTGCCGCTTTGAAGATACGCCTGCTTTCCGCTGATTGCATAGTTTGCATAATTTTCCGCTGAGAGCCCCCCTCTCTCTTGTACAAAATTATAGCATGCCTGGGCAAAAATTGGTAATAGCTATTTTCCGGAATCTGTCAACGTTTTTCCTTATATTAAACCTTTTTCTTCCAGATTTCGAGCCAGTAAATTTATGAACTGACAAGAAATGCGCCCGCTGAGGGCGGTTGAAGAAGACCTCCTTAACAAGGCGCGGCGGAGCGCCCTGCAAAGGTGCTCCGCCGGTTATGGCGCCTGTTATTTTCTTTTCCAGCGGTCCAGGGTGGGCAGGAGCCTTCCCAAAAATTCCCGGTTGCCCTCTGGAGTGCCGAAGGGCATGTAGGGCAGGCACCACTCGATCATTTCCTCCATGGTGCAGTCGGAGAGGAACTCCCCGTTGTCCCGGCACCATTTGCAGTAGTGCTGGTTGAGCGTTCCATCCTTCTCCCGGGCCATATCCCCGGAGACGATGGGCATGCCGCAGCTCTGGCACTGCAGGTCCGTCGGGTAGCCCAGAAGGCTGTTGATGGTTACGCCGAAGAGCTTGGAAATGGCCTGTAAGGTCCCGATCTCCGGCACGGTTTCCCCCTGCTCCCAGCGGGAAACCGCCTGGCGGGTGACGAAGAGCTTCTCCGCGATGTCGTTTTGGGAAAGGCCCGCCTGTTTCCGCAGGGCCGTGAAGTTGTCTTTGAAGTTCATGGGTCCGCCTCCTTTGTGCCGTTAGTTTACCACGCCGGGAGACGAACCGTCAAGCAACCGCCGGTTGCCTCTGCCGGAAGATTATGGAACCGCAGAAAGAGGCCTATCCGCCCGCCGGCAGCCCCGGACTTCGGGAGGAGGATGGCTGGGAATTCCGCCGGGCCTCCCTCTCGCCAAGTCTGGAGGATCTGGTCGTTTCCAGGAGAAACGCGGCGGGCAGCAGGAGTTCCGGCACAGACATGGCGCTCTTACCGAGGCCGGGCGGCGAAGACCTTCACGCTCCGGGGACCGATGGAGAAGCGGCCGTCGGGGATATCCAGGGATTTCTGCTCCGCCTCCCAGGTGTCCGCCAGCTGCTCCCAGCACATGTTGGGCGGCAGGTCCGGAAGCTCTGCCTCCAGGGGTTTCCAATAGGCGTTGGAGGCGGTGTAGACGATCTGGGGCGCTTCCCCCGGGGCCTGTCCGGCGAAGAGGACACCCACGTAGCGCTCATGGTCCTGGAACTGGCTGTGCCAGGGGGTGACGCCGTGGAAACTGACGTCGGGAAAGCCGTAGTATCCGTCGGAGAGGTTGGCCCGCAGGATGCGGAAGCGTTTGCGCAGGGCAATCATGAACTGGAAGAAGCGGAACATGTCCCGGTTTTTTTCCAGCAGCCGCCAATCCAGCCAGCTGGTGAGATTGTCCTGACAGTAGGCGTTGTTGTTGCCGAACTGGGTGTTGCAGAACTCGTCTCCCGCCAGGAACATGGGAATGCCCCGGCTGCACATCAGAAGGGCGAAGGCGTTGCGGACCATTCGCCGGCGGAGGGTGTTGATCTCCGGAAGGTCGGTTTCGCCCTCGATGCCGCAGTTCCAGCTGTTGTTGTCGTTGGCGCCATCGGTGCCGCCCCAGCCGTTTTTCTCGTTGTGCTTGACGTTGTAGCTGAAGAGGTCCCAGAGGGTAAATCCGTCGTGGCAGGTGATGAAGTTTACCGAGGCGTTTTTCCGGTCCCCGGACTGGTAGATGTCCCGGGAACCCACCATCCGCAGAGCGGCGGCCTGGGCGCAGGCCGCGTCGCCTTTCAAATAGCGGCGCATATCGTCCCGATAGCGGCCGTTCCACTCCGCCCAGCGGTTCCATGCGGGGAAGCTTCCCACCTGGTAGAGGCCTCCGGCGTCCCAGGCCTCGGCGATGAGCTTCACGTCTCCCAGGATGGGGTCGAAGGCCATGGCCTGGAGCAGGGGGGGCTTGTGCATGGGACTGCCGTCCTCGTTCCGGCCCAGGATGGAGGCCAGGTCGAAGCGGAAGCCGCTGATGTGATAGGTGGTGACCCAATAGCGCAGGCAGTCGATGATCATCTGATGGACGATGGGGTGGTTGCAGTTCAGGGTGTTGCCGCAGCCGCTGAAATTATAGTACTGCCCGTTGGGGGTGAGGAGATAGTAAATGTTGTTGTCAAAGCCCTTGAAGGAGAAGAAGGGACCGTCCTCGTTGCCCTCCGCCGTGTGGTTGAAGACCACGTCCAGATAGACCTCGATGCCGTTTTCGTTGCAGGCCTGGATCAGCCGCTTGAGCTCGTTGCCTTCCCGGTTGTACTCGGTACCGGAGGCGTAGCTGGTGTTGGGGGCGAAGAAGCTGACGGTGTTGTAGCCCCAGTAGTTGTAAAGCTGTACCCCGTCCACCTGCCGGGCGTCCTGCATCTCGTCAAACTCGAAGATGGGCATAAGCTCAATGGCGTTGACGCCCAGCTCCTTTAAGTAGGGAATCTTTTCCCGCAGACCCTCGAAAGTGCCGGGGGCGGCCACGGCGGAAGACTCGTGAATGGTGAAGCCCCGGACATGGAGCTCGTAGATCACCAGATCCTCCATGGGAATCAGGGGCCGGGTGAGATTGCCCCAATCAAAATCGTCCTTCACGACCCGGGCCTTGTAGTGCTGATCCATGGAGGACTTCACGCCCCACTGGCTCTGTCCCGTAACCGCCCGGGCATAGGGGTCCAGCAGGTATTTCGTCTTGTCGAAGATCAGGCCCTTTTCCACGTTCCTGGGCCCGTCCACCCGATAGGCATACTCGAATTCCTCAATGTTCAGCTTGAACACAATCATGGAGTATACGTTGCCGATGCGGTAGCGCTCCGGGAAGGGGAGAATGGCGTAGGGCTCCGTCTCCTCCCGCCGGAAGAGCAGAAGCTCAATGGACGTGGCTCCGTGGGAGTGAACCGTGAAATTGACGCCGCCGGGAATGGCGGTGGCGCCGTTGATCTCGTAAAAGCCCGGACGCACGTCGAAGCCGTTCAGGCGGTCCATGGGGACCAGATGGATGGTGCGGGGCAGCGCCACTGCGGGGGCGTCCGCCTCCAAAATAGTCTCGCGGACCGCAGTTTTGTCTTGTCTTTCCACCGGGAACTCCTTCCTCGCCGGTTTGGCGACTGTAGAATACAAGTCCATTATACAACACACCCACAGATTTGTCATAGGTTTTTTCGGTTTTTGTCAAAAATTACAAAGTCTTTGCCGGAAGGGCGCTTTGCGGCAGAACTGCAAATTGTAAGGGGAGAAGACGCGGAAGGTTTCCCCAGGACGCCGGATGAAATTTTTCGGGGGGAGTGAAAAATTTCCCGGCTTCCGGACGTGTTGGTAGTGAAGGGAGTTGAGGACCGTGGTTCCATTTGGTACCGATGAAACCATATGCCGGATTGTGGCGGAGTACAGTCCCATGCTGCTGCGGCTGGCCTGTACCCGCCTGAGCTCCGCCGCCGACGCGGAGGACGCCGTGCAGGAGGCGTTTTTGCGCCTGCTTACTGCCCGGCCCGCCTTTCGGGACGGGGAGCACGAGAAGGCCTGGCTGATCCGAACCACCCTTCAGCGCGCAAGCGACATCCGCCGAAAAGCGGAACAGCGAAACATCCCTCTGGAGGATGTTACGGAACCTGCAGCCCCGGAGAGCGCCGGTGAAGAGCTCCGCTCCGCCGTCCGGACCCTGCCGGAAAAATACGGGGCCGTGATTCACCTCCATTACTACGAGGGATATTCCATCCGAGAAATTGCCAAACTGCTGGGCCTGCCCGCCGCCACGGTGGGCACCCGCCTGGCCCGCGGCCGGGAGCGGCTGCGGCAGATGCTGAGGGAGGACGCAGTATGAACCGGGAAGACTATCGCAAAGCCTTCGACGAACTCTCCTTTTCCGCGGATTTTCAGGAGCGGACGGCGGACCTGCTGCAAAAACGTGCCCGAGAATTGGAAAAGGAGTGTACCGACATGACGTTCAACAAGACAAAAAAAATGGCTGTACTCATTGCGGCCTGCATCGCCTTACTGGTGGTGTCCGTCTCCGCCGCCTTCGCCTGGCTGACCCCCGCCCAGGTGGCGGAGGAGTACGACCAGCCCCTGCTGGCGGAGGCGTTCAGCGGCAAGGACGCGCTTTTGCTCAACGAAACCGTGGAGAACGGGGGCTACTCCATCACCCTGCTGGGTCTGGTCTCCGGGAGGAACCTGGACGTTTTGAATCAGGACCTGGAACAAGACCACACGTATTCCGTCCTGGCTCTCCGGCGGCTGGACGGCGCCCTTTTGGAAAACTGGGATTTCGATTTCAGCAGCTTCACGATGACCCCTCTGGTGGAGGGCTACTCCCCTCGGGCGGTGAACAACTGGACCCTGGATGCCTTTGCCCAGGGCTTCGCCAAGGACAACGTATATTATTTTCTGTTGGATACCGCCAGCATTGAGATGTTCGCGGACCGCACGGTTTACATGGCCTTCTACGAGGGCTTCGTCCCGGACAATAACACGTTCACCATGGCGGAGGACGGGACCATCGCCTTCTGTGAGGACTTCACCGGCGTCCATGCCCTCTTCACCCTGCCTCTGGACCCCGCCAAGGCAGACCCGGCGGCGGCGGACGCCTTCGTGGAATCCACCGGCTTGAACGGCTGGAGCAATGAACGGACGGCGGCAGAAACGGAGGAGTTCGAGACGGAGAGAAGCGTAGATGCGGACGGGAACGAAACGGTGATCATCCGGCCCAAGGAGGACGCGCCCGCTCTCGCGGTCGAGTGAGCACCCCTGAAAAAGAGCGGAAGGACCGGCGAGGAAACATCCCCGCCGGTCCTTCTCCATCTTCAAGCCGAGACGGCGCTGCCGCCGCTCCAGCCCGGATACCCCCGGACCGCCAGAGCGCGCCGAAGTTCTTTTGCGTACTTTTCTTTCAAGAAAAGTGCGTTACAGCAAGGTAATGCCCGCCTTCTCGCAGTCCTCGAGGGTCTCCTTGTCCCAGAGGCTGGCCTGGACCTCGCCGATGTGGCAGGCCCCCAGCAGCAGCATGCACACCCGGGACTGTCCGATGCCGCCGCCGATGGACTGTGGCAGTTCGCCGTTGAGCAGCATTTGATGGAAGGGCAGCTTCCGCCGTTCGTCGCATCCGGCGGCGGTGAGCTGGCGGTCCAGAGCCTCCGCGTCCACCCGGATGCCCATGGAGGAAACCTCGAAGGAGCGCTCCAGCACCGGGTTCCACATGAGGATGTCCCCATTGAGCTCCCAGTCGTCATAGTCCGGGGCCCGGCCGTCGTGGCGGGTTCCGGATTTCAGGGTTTTGCCGATCTGCATCAGGAATACCGTCTGGTGCTCCCGGCAGATTTCCGTCTCCCGTTCCGCCGGGTTCAGGTTCGGATAGCGGTCCTCCAGCTCCTGGGTGGTGAGAAAGCACACGTCCCGCTCCGGCCGGAAGGTGAGGACAGGGAAGTGGTTCCGCAGGACGGAGGCGGTGTCGCACAGGGCGCTTACGATGTTCAGCACGGTGTCCTTCAGGTACTGGAGGGTTCGGTCTTTTTGGCCGATGTGTTTCTCCCAGTCCCACTGGTCTACATAGATGGAGTGGAGATTGTCCACAACCTCATCCCGGCGGATGGCGTTCATATCGGTGTAGAGGCCGCAGCCCTCGGGGAACTCGTAGCGCTTCAGGGCCAAGCGCTTCCACTTGGCCAGGGAGTGAACCACCTGCCCCTCGGTGCCCACGTCAGGGATTTCGAAGGCGACGGGGCGCTCCACGCCGTTGAGGTCGTCGTTCAGGCCGGTGCGGCCGTCCACAAACAGGGGGGCGGAGACCCGGTGGAGGTTCAAACGAAGGGTGAGGCTGCGCTGAAAATCCTCGTGAATAAGTTCAATGGCTCGCTGGAGTTCGTTGTTGCTCAGAGGCATTTTGTAGCCGGCGGGGATGGTGAGTTTGCTCATGAGATAAAACCAGTCCTTTATTTAATTTGAAAAATATGGGGGCGGAGATTACAGCTTCGCAAGGCCCAGGCGCAGGCGGCGGAGGGTTTCCTCCCTGCCCAGGATGTGACAGATTTCCACCGCGCCGCCGGGGGTCACCTGCTTGCCCGCCGCGGCGATGCGGACGGGCCACATCAGCGTGGCGTTCTTGACGCCAAGCTGCTCCGCCAGGGCGATGAGGCAGTCGTGAACGGCGTCCTGGGTCCAGTCCGGCAGGGCCTCCAGGACGGGGACGGCGGCCTCCAGCATGCGCTTGGAAACCTCGCCGTCGGTCTTGGACTTCTTGTTGGTGAAGAGGGCGGCGTCATAGTCCGGCAGAGCGTCGAAGAAGTCCACCTTCTCCGGAATGTCCGTCAGCTTTTCGCACCGGGCCTGGAGAAGGGCGGCCACCGCCGCCGCGTCGACGGAGGGGTTTTTCACGGTCTGCCGGATATAGGGCTCCGCGGTTTTGGCGAAGTCCTCCGGCGTCATGGCGCGGAGGTACAGGGCGTTGAAATGGGTCAGCTTCTCCATGTCGAAGATGGCGGGAGACTTGGAGATGCCGGCGATGTCGAAGGCGTCCACCAGCTCCTTCAGGGAAAAGACCTCCTGCTCGCTCCGCTCGCCCTTGGGGGCCCAGCCCAGCAGCGCCACGTAGTTCAGCACGGCGGAGGTCAGATAGCCCTGCTGGATCAGGTCCTCGTAGGAGGGGTCCCCATGGCGTTTGCTCATCTTGTTGTGCTGGTCCCGCATGACGGGGGAGCAGTGTACGTAGGTGGGAATGTCCCAGCCGAAGGCCTCATACAGCAGATTGTACTTCGGGGCGGAGGAGAGGTATTCGCTGCCCCGGACCACGTGGGTAATGCCCATGAGATGGTCGTCCACCACGTTGGCGAAGTTATAGGTGGGCAGGCCGTCCCGCTTCAAAAGGACCTGATCGTCCAGGGTCTTGTTTTCCACGGTGATGTCCCCAAAGGAGACGTCGTGGAAGGTGGTGGTCCCCTCCTGCGGGATGCGCTGGCGGATGACGTAGGGCATTCCCGCCATCAGATTGGCGTCGATTTCCTCCTGGGAGAGGTCACGGCAGGGGTCGGCGGCCCGGTCGAAGCCGCCGCTGTCCTCCTCGGACTCGGTCTTCTCGCAGAAGCAGTAGTAGGCCGCGCCCTTCTCCACCAGGAGCTTGGCATATTTGCCGTACAGGTCCCGGCGCTCCGACTGGATGTAGGGTCCCGTGGGACCGCCCACGTCGGGGCCCTCGTCGTGGGTCAGGCCGCACTCGGCCATGGTGCGGTAGATGACGTCCGTGGCGCCCTCCACCAGACGGCCCTGGTCCGTATCCTCGATGCGGAGGATGAAGGTGCCGTGGTGGTGCCGGGCGATGAGCCAGGTGTACAGGGCGGTGCGGAGATTGCCCACGTGCATGTAGCCCGTGGGGGAGGGGGCGAAGCGGGTGCGGACCGTCCCCTTGGGGATGCGGTCCTCCATGTCCTGGAAAAAGCGGCTGTCAGGAGCCATAGAAAAACCTCCGAGTCAAGCCGGATGGGTCCCGGCGGGTTTGGTGTAAGACATTGCCATTATCCACGCTTTGGAGGGAAAAGTCAAGGGTCGGAGGTTCCCTTTCCCGCTCCTTTTTGCCAGATACGCTAAAAAAGCCGCCGCCGCCGCCCCCGGCTTTCAGTCCCTTCGTCACTTGCAAAGGGGGAGGGGGCTTGTTAGAATATCTATAGCTGAGGAACCGGCGGATATTCCAAGTTTCCTTCACCATTCCGATAACTGATTATGAGGTGTCATATGTATCATACCGTGATTTTTGACCTGGACGGAACCCTGCTGGACACCATCGAGGACCTGGCCGCCGCCGGGAACTGGGTCTGCCGCCGCAACGGCTGGCCGGAGCACTCGGTGGAGCGGTTCAAGGCCATGGTGGGCCACGGCATTCCCAATCTGGTTTCCAAGTTCTCTCCCGAGGGCTGCCGAAGCCCTCTGATTTTGATGAACACCCTCTCCCAGTTCAGCGAGTACTACGGTGAGCACAACATGGACGCCACCGCCCCGTATCCCGGCATTCCGGAGCTGCTGGAGCGTCTGAAGGCCGCCGGGGTGCAGATGGCGGTGTACTCCAACAAGGCCGACAGCTTCAGCCGGGAGATCGTGGAGCATTATCTGCCGGGCTTTTTCCGGCTGGTCCGGGGAAAGGTGGACGGCGTGCCCGTAAAGCCCGACCCGGCGGGAATTCACAGCATCATGAAGGAGCTGGACGCCAAGCCGGAAAGCACCCTCTTCGTGGGGGACAGCAGCGTGGACATCCAGACAGGCCACAACGCGGGATTGAAGGCCTGCGGCGTCACCTGGGGCTTCCGGCCCCGTTCTTCCCTGGAGGAGGCCGGGGCGGACCGGCTGGCGGATACCATGGAGGAGCTGGAGAGCGTCATTCTGGAGGGCCCATGCGCCTGAGCTTTGATCAGGCGGGGGAGCTGCTGGACGAACTGGCGGAGCCCTTCCCGGAGGCCCTGTTCGACGGGCTCAACGGCGGCGTGAACCTGCTGGAGGACGCCGTGCCGGACCCGGAATTCCCGGCGGGGGAGATGTACGTCCTGGGGGAGTACCGCGAGGACCTGCTGGGCCGGTATATCAACCTCTATTACGGCTCCTTCGCCGCCCTGGCGGAGCGGGAGGACTGGACGGAGGAGGATTGGCGGACGGAGCTTCGCCAGACCCTCTCCCATGAGCTGACCCACCATATGGAAAGCCGCAGCGGTCTCCACGCCCTGGACGACAAGGACGAGGCGGAGCTGGCCGCCTGGCGGGCGGAGTACGGACTGGACGGCGAGTAGATGAAAAGACCAGAGCGCCGGTGGCTTGGAATCAGAATTTTTTAAAATTGAGAAAAACCGGAAGGATGGTCCTTCCGGTTTTTTGCCGCTATTTTGTGGGAAAGCCGAACTGGTCCCGCATGTCGAACAGGAAGCGCAGAAAACTCTCCGGGTAGGGGATGAAGGTCCCCTCCGCCAGCATGTCCAGGATTTCGTCCAGAGCGGCCCAGCGGACGGCCCGGACTTCCTCCTTTTGCAGGGTCAGGTCCTCCAGGGCCAGGTCCATTTGAACGAGGAAGAAGTCGTCGAAGCCGCCGTCAAAGTTCACCGTCACCGAGGGGCGGAGACCGCCGAGGTCCAGGGGCCAGCCCAGCTCCTCCCGAAACTCCCGCTCCGCTCCCTGGCGGCTGGTCTCTCCCGCGTCCACGCCGCCGCCTACGGACAGGTCCCAGAGGTTCGGCCAGATGAATTTTTCCGGGGTCCGCTGTTGAATCAGCAGCCGTCCCCGGCGGTCAAAAACGCAGACATGGACCACCGTCCGGTACTCGCCGGGGGCCCGCCCGGCGCTTCGCTCCCCGGTTTTCCCCAGGGGGAGGCGGTTTTCGTCGTATAGGTCTACCAGTTCCATAAGGTCCTCCCTCACTGTTTCGCGGCGGTTTTGTAGTCGCCTCCGGGGCGGTAGAAGGGACAGGCGGTATTGGTCCCCTTCAAAAAGCGCTCCATCTCGTCCTCGTCCAGGTCCATGGTGCAGATGAAGGCCTCCAGTTCCCCGTCGTAGTCATAGCAGACGCAGTCCTCGCAGATGTTGGACAAACAGCATCACCTCTCAGAGGATAATAGCATAAATTCCGTCCACATCCAAGTGTTTTTTCATCACCAGCTCCTCCAGGTCCTCCCGGGCCTCCGGCGGCGCGGCCCAGCACAGCCCGCAGCCGGCGGTGACGCTCCGGGGCACGGGGATCAGCCGTCCCGGCAGACCGGACGTCTGGCAGGCGGCCTCCATGGCCATGGCCCCGGCGGTGGTGAGGAAGGTCACCACGCATTTTTCCGACCGTTCCCGCATCTCTACCGGGCCTCCCGGGCCAGAACGCGGACCGCCTCCGCCGCCGCGTCGGTTTCCGCCTCCGTGTTGAAGTACGACCAGGAGAACCGGACGGCCCCCTGGTCCTCTGTCCCCAGAGCGTGGTGGAGCCGGGGGGCGCAGTGAGCGCCGGGGCGGGTGGCGATTTCAAAGCGCTCCGCCAGCTCGTCAGAGACCTCGGCGGAGTCACAGCCGGCGATGTTCAGCGTCACGATAGGAGCCCGGAGGGGGGCGGAAAAGTCGCCGTAGACCGTTGTCAGGTCCTTGACCGCCTCGTAAAACCGGCGGGCCAGGGCGTCCTCGCGGGCGTGGATGGTGTCCGGGCCGGTTTCGTTCAGGAAGTCCAGGGCGGCGCTGAGGCCCGCGAGGCCGTGGCCGTTGAGGGTGCCGGCCTCCAGGCGGGTGGGGTAGTCCAGGGGCTGGGACTCGGAGTAGCTCTGCACCCCGGTGCCGCCCACCGCAAAGGGGCGGACCTCCAGTCCCCCCCGGAGGCACAGTCCTCCGGTGCCCTGGGGGCCCATGAGGCTCTTGTGTCCGGTGAAGCACACCACGTCCATGCACTGAGCGGTCATGTCAATGGGAAGGACCCCTGCCGTTTGGGAGGCGTCCAGGATGAAGAGCAGGCCATGCTCCCGGGCGAAGCGGCCGACCCAGTCAATATCCACCACGTCCCCCGTCAGGTTGGAGGCGTGGGTGCAGACCACAGCCTTTGTCTCCGGCCGCAGAAGACGGGCAAAGCCGTCATAATCCAGCCGTCCCCCCGGCGCGGGAACGAAATCCACTGCCGCCCCCTGGTCCCGGAGGCGGTACAGGGGCCGCAGGACAGAATTGTGCTCCAAATCCGTGGAGAGAATGTGGTCCCCGGGGCCCAGCAGGCCGGAGATGGCAATGTTCAGGGCCTGGGTGGAGTTCTGGGTGAAGCACACATGGTCCGCCCTGGGACAGCCCAGCAGGGCGGCGATTTTCTCCCGGGTCTCGTAGATGGTCCGGGCCGCCGACAGGGCGTCCTCGTGCCCGCCCCGGCCGCAGTTGCCATATGAGGAGAGGGCCTCCAGCACGGCGGCGGCCACGGCGGGAGGCTTGGTCCGGGTGGTGGCGGCGTTGTCCAGATAGATCACGGCTTGACCACCTTGCCCGCTCCCGCCAGCTTCTCCACGATGGAGTACATGTTCGTCACGCCGCCCACGGCCAGTTCCTCCGTCAGTCCATAGTGGTTCAGGCAGGTGCCGCAGGTTAGAATTTCCACCCCCTGGGCCTCCAGGTTTTTCAGGTCTTCCAGGGAGGCGGAGTCCTTGCAGGTGAGGCGGGCCCCGCCGTTGTAAAAGAGCATGGTTTTCGGCAGCTCCGGCAGCTGACTCACGGCGAAGAGAAAGCCCTTCATCAGCACGCCGCCCAGCTCCTCGCTGCCCCGGCCCATGACGGCGCTGTCCACCGCCACCACCAGATTTCCCCTGACGTCCGGGGCGCAGGAGAGCGGCGGCTCTTCCATAGGGGCCTCCCCGACGGGATTCGTCACCTCCATAGTGACCACAAACTCCTGGCCGCTCCGTTTTTCGGAACGGGCGGCCAGCTTGTGTCCGGCGGCCATCCGGGTCAGATTCTGGACGGCGATCTCATTGTCCACATGGACTTCCAAGGTTCCCGGTCCGGTCATTTCCCGCAGGGCGCGGGTGGCCTTTACCACCGGGATGGGGCACTGCTCGCCCACGGCGTTTACAACGATCTTTCCCATAGTCAAACCTCCGTTTTCCGCTCCGAAAAGCGGATTGTTTCTCCACCATTGTACCGCCGGAGACAGCGGAATACAAGGGCTATTTTTTGAAAAGGATATCGAGAGAAAAGCCTTGAATCAAGGCTGTATCTGTGATAGAATAAAAACTGTTTATCCGAAGTAAGCGAGGAGACGGAGACGATGGCCGGTATTTTTGACGAGGGCAACATGCTGCAAGTTCTGGAGGGCTGCACCCCGGAGGGGGAGACGATTTCCGCGGGAATTCACGGCGTAACGCTTCAGATTAACCAGAAAAAGACGTCCAAATTTGATGTGTATATTGGCGTTACCTCTCAGTATTTCCTGGTTGCCGAATGTGAGGAGCGGAAGTATTTGAACCAATTTTATCACATTCCGGACCTGCGGAAGACCGTGGCCGAGGATCTGGGAACCTGTTTTCCCCTGTCGGAGATTCAGGACTGCGAGATCAAAAAAGCCATGCTGGGCGCCGTCAGCTGTTCCATCACCCTGAAAAACGGCGCGTTTCTCAAGCTCCTGCTGCCGAAGCGGGGCGGACTGGGGGGAGGTATGCCCCACCACGAGGAATACCGGGAAAAGATCATCGCCCGCCTGAGCGGTCTGAGCTGCACCCGGCAGGCGCTTTGAGCGGGAACGCCCCGCCCCATTATACGAAAGAGTTGAGGCCGTTTTATGAAAACACCTTTTGTCACCAAAGACCGGCTGGAGAGCATTGCCGCCCGGTATCCCACGCCTTTCCATATTTACGACGAGCGGGGCATCCGGGAGAACGCGCGGCGGCTGAAGGCCGCGTTTGCCTGGAATCCCGGCTTCCGGGAGTATTTTGCCGTCAAGGCCACCCCCACCCCTGCCATCCTGAAGCTCCTCCACGAGGAGGGCTGCGGCTGCGACTGCTCCTCTCTGGCGGAGCTGGCTCTGGCGGAGCGCTGCGGAATTACCGGGGAGGAGGGGATCATGTTCTCCTCCAACAACACTACGGAGGAGGAGTTCCAGGCTGCCTGCCGTCTGGGGGGCATCGTCAATCTGGATGACCTCACCCTGATCGACACCTTGGTAAAGGCCCAGGGAACGGTTCCGGAGAAGGTCTGCTGCCGCTATAACCCCGGCGGCGTCTTCACCCTGGGGGAGAGCCGGGACGGCGTTCAGGTGATGGACACCCCCGGCGACGCCAAGTACGGCATGACCCGCCCCCAGCTGGCGGAGGCCTTCCGGCGGCTGAAGGACCTGGGGGTCAAGGAGTTTGGCCTTCACGCCTTCCTGGCCTCCAACACGCTGTCCAACGAGTATTATCCCGCCCTGGCCCGCATTCTCTTCCGGCTGGCGGCGGAGCTTCAGGAGGAAACCGGCTGTCCGGTTACATTCATCAATCTCTCCGGCGGCGTGGGTGTGCCCTACCGTCCGGAGGAGACGGAGAACGACATCGCCGCCATCGGCGAGGGCGTGCGGAAAGCCTTTGCGGAGATTCTGGCGCCGGCTGGAATGGGCGGTGTGGCGCTCTACACGGAGCTGGGGCGCTATATGCTGGCCCCTTACGGACATTTGGTCACCCGGGCTATCCACGAAAAGCATATTTATAAGGAGTATATCGGCGTGGATGCCTGCGCGTGCAACCTGATGCGTCCCGCCATGTACGGTGCGTATCACCACATCACCGTAATGGGCAAGGAGGACGCCCCCTGCGACCACAAGTACGATGTGGCGGGAAGCCTCTGCGAGAACAACGACAAATTCGCCGTGGACCGGATGCTGCCCAAGGTGGACATGGGGGACCTGCTGGTCATCCACGACACCGGGGCGCATGGGTTCTCCATGGGCTACAATTACAACGGCAAGCTCCGCTCGGCGGAGCTGCTTCTCCGGGAGGACGGCAGCGTGGAGCTGATCCGCCGGGCGGAGACGCTGGAGGACTATTTTGCAACGTTGATTTGGTGATTGGCTTTTCCGGGAAAAAAGGGGAAGCCAATAAAAACCTTCGTCCGGTCCGGAGCGGAGGCGCAGAAAAGACCGCCTGGGATGGCTGCTCCCAGGCGGTCTTCGATTTATAAAACACAGAGACGATGGACGGAAGGGCAGAGCGCTGCGGAGAGACTGCGCCTGCGGCGCGGCTCGGCGCAGCCGTTGGGTATGACGGCTCTAGGCACGGAGAGAACCCGGGGAAGGGCTCCCTCCGGTTTTCAAAGAGGCGTCACAGCTTCCGCAGGGCGTCCACCAGGGCGGTTTTCCCCTCGGTCTTTTCGTCCTTCATCTTGATGATCCGGGCGGGGCTTCCCGCCACCACGGCGTTCTCCGGCACATCCTCAATGACCACAGCCCCGGCGGCCACCACGGCGTTTTTGCCGATATGAACGCCCTCAATAACCACGGCGTTGGCGCCCACCAGCACCCCGTCCTCCACGATGACAGGGGTGGCCGAGGCGGGCTCCACCACGCCGGCCAGCACGGCTCCCGCGCCGATGTGACAGCGGCTGCCCACGGTGGCCCGGCCGCCCAGCACGGCCCCCATGTCAATCATGGTACCCGGGCCCACCACGGCGCCGATGTTGATAACGGCCCCCATCATGATAACGGCCCCCTCGCCGATTTCCACCTTCTCCCGAATGATGGCGCCGGGCTCAATCCGGGCCGTGACGCCTTTCAGGTCCAGCAGGGGTACGCCGGAGTTCCGGCGGTCGTTCTCCACCACATAATCGCGGATGCTGTCCCGGTTGGCCTCCAGAATGGGGGCCAGCTGAGCCCAGTCGCCGAAGACGGTGAAGCTGTTTCCGCCGCCGAAGACTTTGGCGGAGCCGAAGTCCACGGGGCCGGTGGTGTTGACATAGAGCTTTACCGGGGTCTTCTTCTCTGAGTTTGCGATATAGTCGATGATCTCCTGTGCGTTCATGGGCCGTCACTCTCCAAATAAGATTTTTTGCAGGTCGTAAACTCCGTTGGGCTTCCCCGGCAGCAGGCGGGCCATGTGCAGCGCGCCGTTGACAAAAATCTGCCGGCTGGCGGCCCGGTGGGTGAACTCCAGCTCCTCGTCGGGGCCGAAGAAGTGGACGGTATGGGTGCCCGCCACGGTGCCGCCCCGAAGGGCGTGGACGCCGATTTCATTCTTCCGCCGTTTTCCCGTGCTGCCCTCCCGGCCATAGACCAGGCGCGCCTCATGCCGGGGATCGACGGCCTCCAGCAGCAGCTTGGCGGAACCGCTGGGGGCGTCCTCCTTCTGGTTGTGGTGCGTTTCGGTCAGCTCCACGTCGAAGTCCGGCTTCAGCACGCCGGAGACCTCCCGCAGGGCCCGGTACAGCACCGCCATGCCCAGGGAGAAGTTGGCCGCCCACAGCACTGGGGCGGAGGAGCCCAGGCTCTCCAGCTGCCGGAGCTGGTCGGGGGTGAAGCCGGTGGTGCCGGAGAGAAGGGGGGTGCCGGTGCGGCGGACATAGGAGGCGATTTCCGGCAGCGTCTCCGGCCGGGAGAAGTCGATCACCACGTCCGCCACCCGGCCCAGCTTTCCCAGCTGCTCCAGGTCGTCCCGGCCGAAGGCGGCTTCGATCTCGTCTCCGGCGGCCTGGGCGGTCTCCTGAAGGAGGCGGCCCATTTTTCCCCGGCCAATCAGCAGATACCTCACAGCAGTCCCGCCTCCTTCAGCGCGGCTCGGAGAACGGCCTGATGCGCTTCGCTCATTTCGCACAGGGGCAGGCGCATGGGACCTACGTTCAGGCCCATCATGTTCATGGCGGACTTGACGGGGATGGGATTTACCTCAATGAAAAGATCGTTCATCAGCTCCAGGTACTTCAGATGAGTCTCCAGCGCCCTGTCCTGATGGCCGCCGGCGTAGTCCGCCACGATCTGGCGGCAGACATCCGGACAGACGTTGGCGAAGACGGAAATGACGCCGCTGCCGCCGATGCTCATCAGGGGAAGGGTGATGTCATCGTTTCCGGAGTAGAGGGCGAAGTCCGGGCCCACGCAATGGGCGATCTTCATGGCGTAACTCATGTCGCCGCTGGCTTCTTTGATGCCGCAGATATTGGGGTGCCGGCTCAGCTTCTCCACCACGGAGACGGGGATGGAGCAGCCGGTGCGGCCCGGGACATTGTAGAGGAGGCAGGGGATGTTTACCCGGTCCGCCGTCTCGGCGAAGTGGCGGTACATGCCCTCGGGATTGGCCTTGTTGTAGTAGGGGGCGATCAGCAGCAGGGCGTCGGCCCCCATGTTCTGGTACTCGATGCTCTTTTCCACCTGGGTGGCGGTACAGTTGGAGCCACTGCCCACGATGACGGGCACGCGGCCGTTCACCACCTTGATGGTGTGGGCGACGACGGAGGCGTCCTCCTCGTGGCTCATGGTGGGATATTCGCCGGTGGTGCCCAGGGTGAGGATGGCGTCGGTTCCGGCGGCGATCTGCCGTTCCAGCAGATGGGTGAGTACGTCGAAGTTGACGCTGCCGTCCTCGTGGAAGGGAGTGATCATGGCGACAATGGAGCCGGTGGGATTGTTGAATTTCATTTGAATGCCCTCCAAGTTTTGTAAGATCGTGGGTCGGGGCCCTGCTTTTGTATAAAAAAAGCCGGTAGAGGCGCGCTCCTACCGACAAGCTGCACGCCGCAGGCGGCGTGACATCTCTGTAAGCGGATAGCGCCCCCGCAGCCGAAGCCGCGGACAGTCCCGGAAGTATTCCCTCCGGACCCATCCCCCGCCCATGCCTGGGCGGAAGATTCGGCGGAGCTGCCTCCGTCGCGTTCCTGGCCTGCCGGCTCCCGCGACCTCTTCGTCTCCGCGCCTCTATCTCATTTTTTGTTATCATATCATCTTCCCAACGCAGTTGCAAGAGGGATTTTCAAAAAAGCTTTTGTCAAAACCGCCGAAATCTCTGCGGCCTCTTGCCGCGCGGGGGGAAGGTGTGCTATATTGTGAAATCATCAAACGCCAAAGGAGGGCTCTGCCCATGCTGCCCGTTGTGGAATACCGCCGCGCCCTGCACCGGATTCCGGAGTTGGACGACCGTCTGCCGGAGACCTGCGCCTATGTCCGCTCCGCTCTGGAGCGTTTTGGATTGACGCCGTTCTCCCCCATCTCCTCCGCTGTCTGCGCGTATCTGGACGCCGGGAGGGAGGAGACCGTGGCCTTCCGGGCGGACCTGGACGCCCTGCCGGTGACGGAGGCCGCCGGTCTGCCCTATGCCTCCGTTCACCCCGGCGTGATGCACGCCTGTGGCCACGATGGGCATACGGCCATGGCGCTGGCCCTGGCGGAGTACGCCGCCGGGCATGGTTCGGAGCTGCCCCGGAACGTGCTCTTCCTCTTTCAGCCCGCCGAGGAGACCACCGGCGGCGCCCGGCGGCTCTGTGAAACCGGGCTGCTGGAGCGCTACTGTGCCGCCCGGATTTTTGGCCTGCACCTCTGGCCCAAGCTTCCGGCGGGGGAGGTTTTCTCCCGGCCGGGTCCGCTGATGGCCCGGTCCAACGAGGTGACCGTCACCGTAACCGGCAAAAGCGTCCATCTCAGCCGGGCGGCGGAGGGACGGGACGCCCTGACAGCGGGGGCGGAGTATCTCCGCAGGGCCTATGCTATGGCGGAGGCCCTGCCCCGGAGGGAGCCGCTGGTGCTTCGCTTTGGCAAAATGACCTCCGGTACGGTGCGGAACGCCGTCAGCGGAGAGACCCGGCTGGAGGGAAGCCTCCGGACCTACCGGAATGAGACGCAGGCCCTCTGCCGCCGGGGACTGGAGGAGACGGGTCGGGAAATCGAGGCGGAGACCGGCTGCGGCGTGGACGTGCGCCTCAGTGAGGGCTACCCTGCCGTGTGGAACCACGAGGGCCTCTATGAGACCCTCTGCGCGGATTTGGGGGAGGACGTCCCCCGGACGCTGGAAGCCCCGGTTCTGGCGGCGGAGGATTTCTCCTTTTACCAGAAGCGGGTTCCCGGCGTGTTCTTCTTCCTGGGTACAGGGGACACGCCGGAGCTTCACGCGCCGGAGTTCTGCTTTGACGACGAGAGGGTGCTGCCTCGTGGCGTGGAGTTCTTAAAGCGGCTGCTTTTGCTGAAGTGAGCGGATGGAAACAAAAAGAGAAAGAGTCCCGGACGGATGTCCGGGACTCTTTTTGCGCGGTATTTGGTTCAGCCGATGTTGCTCATGTAGTTCAGCAGCATCTGGGCAACCTGGGCGCGGGTGGCCTGGCCCTTGGGGTCCAGCATGTTGCCGCCCTTGCCGTTGATGACGCCGTTCTGGGTGGCCCAGGCCATGGCAGCCTGCGCGTAGCCGCCCACCAGGGAAGCGTCGTTGAAGCGGAGATCGGTGGAGCTGACCGCGGGGCTGCCGGCGTAGCGGTAGAGCATGACGGCCAGCTGCTCGCGGGTGATGTAGTTGTTGGGCTTGAAGCTGCCGTCGGCATAGCCGGTGACAATGCCCTTGGAGGAGGCCCACTGGACAGCCTCGGCGCACCAGGCGTCGCCGGTCACGTCGGAGAAGCTGCCGGCCTCGGCGGCGGGATTGCTTTCCAGATTGTGGAGGACCTTCGCCAGCTGGGCGCGGGTCATGGGCGCGCTGGGATTGAAAACGCCGCTGCTGGTGCCGTTCATGATCTCCCGGCTGGAGACGAAGGCCACGGCGTTGGCGAAGGTGTTCCCGGCGGGAACGTCGCCGAAGGACTTGCTGTTGTCCACCAGAGTAATGGAGGCGGAACCGTCCAGAGGAACGGTGACGGTGCCGCTGGCGGCATCGGCCACAGACTTGCGGAGCAGCTCGGTGGTGCCGTCGGCCTTGGTGAGCATGGCCACAGTGCCGGCGGTGCAGTTGGCGGGAATCTCCACGGTCACGCCGCCGCTCACGCGGTCCACCACGGAGCCGCCGGCGGTGATGGTGACGTCAATGGCGCCGCCCTTGGCGGCGGTGTTGACCACCAGGGAACCGCCCTTGGACGCCAGACTGGAAAGACCCTGATTGGAGATGGTCACATTAGCGGCGGGAGTCACGACCTGAAGGTCCGCGTCCGTGCGCTTGGAGATGTCTCCGACCACGCTGGAGCCAATGGTGACGCTGGTCTGATCGGCCTCGCCGTTGATGGAGGGGGCGATGACCACGGTGCTGCTGTTGTTCTCCACAGCCTGGTTCACCAGGTCCTGACCCAGGCTTCCGCTGATGTTGGCGGAGGCGGCGCCGTCCTTCACGGTGGCGTTGGGCATGGCAGTGGTGGTGTCCCGGCCGCTGGAGACGCTGGGTGTGGTGGAGGTAGAGGAGGTGCTGGGCTTGGAAGTGGAGGCGGTGCCGCCGTTGATGACGGTGGAGCCGCCGCCGCCACCGCCGCCGCCGGTGGAGCGCCGGGTGAAGGTGACGGAGTGGACTTCGCTCTTGGAAGCGACGCCGCCATCCTCGTTCAGGTTTACCACAATGGCCTTGACGGTAGTGGTGTTGGTGATGGAGAAGGCATTGCCGTCATAGAGAATGCCGGAGATCACGGGCTCTTCCGCGCCCTCGGGGATATTATAGGTGGGTTCGGTGCCGTCGGTGGTGTAGACGATTTTCGCGCCGTCCTTGGCGTGGAGCGTCACCTGCTGGCTGCCCCGGAAGGTGCCGCCGTTGGGATTGAAGGCGGGGGGAACAATCGTCATGGACGTGCTCTGCTCCGGGCCTTCCAGAGAGACATCCTCCACAGCGGCGCGGCGGATGTAGGCGATATAGGAATCGCCGCCCTCCAGGCCGGTGAGCGTGTTGTTGGGGCCCCAGTATACGTTATCAAAGCTGTATTCCGCGCCGTCCTGCGGAGTGATGGTCACCGTGTAGGTAGTGCCGGCGCCCTGGGTAAGGGTTACAGCGATGGGGGCGAGGGCAGCGCCTGCGGGGAGGTTTTTCACCGTGATGGTGAAAACCAGGTTGAAGTCCTGATGGTTCATAGACTGGACAGGAACCGTCACAGTGGCGGTCTGGCCTTCATTTCCCGTTCCGGTCAGGGTGTAGGAGAGAACGCCGTCCGGGCTGATGGTCACGGTAGGACCCAACAGGCTGTTGCCATCGCTCACGGTAAGAGCGCCATAGGTGACATTGGTGTAGCCGGAAAGCAGGGCGGCGATGCTGTAGGTCTGCGGGCCTTCGGTCACAGTGCCGTGGGTCTTTTGTACCGTGGGAGGCGTGGCGACAACCGCCTTTTCAATGCTGAACTGCGTGATCACAGGGTCCCAAACGTAGTTTCCGCCCTGGGCGGGGGAGACGGTAACATGGGCGGTGTTGGTGCCCGCGTTGATGTTGTTGTCGTAGCCGATGTCGTATTCAGCTTCCGCAAGCACGGATCCGTCGTTTTTGACAACCACGCCGGGCTTGATCTCGCTGCCGGTGTAGGTCCAGGGACCGCCGGTCAGTTCCACGGTGGGGGTGATGCGCTTCGGAGTCACCGTCAGTGTATAGGAGGCGCTGTTTTCGGCGACTTCTCCCGCCACGCCTGCGACAGAGGCGGTGATGGTTACGGTGCCGGCCTTGCGCGCCGTGACTGTGCCGGAGGCGTCCACCGTGGCGACAGTTTCATCACTGCTGGTGTAGGTGGGAGCGGCGGGCTCGGAAGCCACGCCCGCAGGTTTCGTAACGGTGGCCGCATTTGTAACCGTTCCGCCGAACTCCACCGTTTCGGTGGGAGAGGTGAAAGCAATCCCCCAAACAGGCAGATCGGTCACGTTGACGGTTACTTGTTTAGATTCAGCCGCCTGGTGGTTGTTGTCTCCGGCATAGGAGACGGTAATTACGGCAGTGCCTACCGCTTTTCCGGTTACGAGTCCGGTCTGGTTCACTGTGGCGACAGAAAGATTTGCGCTGGTATAGCTCAAAGTGAGTCCGACGGGGTCCGTCGCCGCATTCAGCTGCACGGTTCCATTGATGTTGGTGGAAACCGTGGAGGGGACCGTGATGGTCACAGGGGCCTTGGTAATTTCAAAGGCGCCGACTTTGACAGGGGTAGTCAAATCAGAGAAGCCGCTTTCCGCGGTTGCCGTCGCTGTAACGTATACGTCGTAAACGCCCGCATTGGTGGGAGACGCGACAATCTGCCCATTCTGCCGGTATGTAACGGTAGGAATAACGCCGTCGGGGGCGGTGACAGTGGTGCTCTTCGCGGCGCCGTCGTAAACAACGGTGGGCGTGTCGACCTGGAAGGAATTCGCGCTCAGGGCGCCCTTGGTCGTAGCGGTCATGCTGCCAATCGTGCCGGGTTTGGTGGTATTCGTTTCCTTGACGCGGATAAGAATCGTATACGTGGTGCCCTCGTTCAGACCAGTAAACGTATTGCTGTTCTGCCAACGAATGTCAGCGCTGGACTGAATGGCGTATTCATAGTCCGCAGAGGGCGTTGCTGTTACCGTAATGCTGTTGTAGGTGCTGGTGGCGGTGGCGTTCGTCGGAGCGGCGGGGCCATCCGCCTTCTCCACGGGACCAACAGCGTTGGAAATTTTGCTGGCCTCTTCAATGGTGACTTTTGCGCTGATGTGCTTACCGATATCATTGACAGTGAGACGGTAAGTAGTGCCGGAGGCACCGCTGATTTCAGTACCGTCTTGAAGCCACTTCCAAGTGGCGGAAGAGTCGTTTTCCCCTTCCCCCTTGGTATAAGCGGCAGTCAGGATTTCGTTATATTTGGGCGCACCGGTAATGGAAATTGTGCCTTTCAGGGAGTGAGGAGGCACATAGTCGCTGGCGGACAAATTCAAAATTCCGGTGTTTTGATAGAGGCCGGTTGTTTTAGGGTCATAGTTATAAGTGATGAAGTTATCTTCATCAAAATCAAGACGGTAGCGTCCTTCCTCCTGACTGTATGGAATGCCGGCCATAAACAGCTTATCGGGGCTGCCGATAGAGTTGCTGTCACAGTTGGTCACGTCTACGAGGTAATTTTGGTCTCCAACAGTAACGATGTTCCACATATGGGGACCCTCGCCTGTGCCGCCGCCCATAGGACCAGAGACAATATGGCTCTTGATGGTATCATCTTCCCATTCCGTCAGATCGCACAGAAGCTGGAACGCCTTGGCGTAGCCCTCACAGACGACGTTCGTGGTTTCATCCTCATCAAAAACCCAGATAAGCTGCCAAGGGCCTTCACTGTGCGTTTCGATGGTGCCGGTCAGAGCGTCGTGATTGTATTCAACCAGACGGCAGATCTCCGTCATGTAAGTATACAACTTTTCATAGTCGGACTTGCCGCTGTTGGCATCAACAATCTCTTGGGCGTTAGTGATAGCTGCCGCAGCCACATTCATGGCGTTCTTGGCAACGGTCGTGGTGCCAATCTTGCCATCAGAGGAATATTTAAAATCAACCAGGATGGTGAGCGTTACAGAGGTGACGGCTGTCATGGGACCACCTTGGGAGTCGGCCGTTCCACTTATGTTAAGACGGAAGCTCTCTCTGTGAAGTTCAGAGGGAGTGTCAGCGGTAGCGCCTCTGTCAGCCCAATAGAGCGATGCGGCACAGTCCACATTCAGACAGTTTACGATCTTCTGCCAACTTCCAGTGCCATCGATAAGCATGTTGCCCCATGTGTCGATGCCGTCATCGTGATCGTATGTAAAGACCGTGCTGGTCTTCGTTCCGTCAGCGACAGCCTCAATATCCGCACGGACTAGATCATAGAACTTCTTTTCGTTTGCATTAAGGGGAGAACCCGCCTCGCCGGCGAGGTTCGCCAGGGTATCAACGCCGTCATCAGCGTCTCCAAACAGACCAGGAAAGATCGTGGAGAGATAGCTCTCCAGACTCTCGCCGCCGTCGGGAAGATCGACGTCGGCGGTCAGCTCAATCTCGATAGTCTCCTTTTCTTTTTCGGGAACGACAGGAGTTTCCGGGGCGCTGGCCCCATCCTCCTCCTCGTTCTCCTCAGGCTCCGCCGGGGTTTCGACGGCTGCGGGGTCTTCGCTCGGACCATCGTCCGCCGGTTCGTCGGCCAGAGCCCAAGAGGGCATCAGCGTCAGCGCCATGCAGAAGGCAACGAGCGCTGACAACAGGCGTTTACTCATGTTTTCTGCTCCTTTCATCATAACAAAATTGCCGCATGTATAGTGGCTACTTCAGTTTACCAAACACGGGATAAAAAAGCAAGAGGCGAGGGCGGTTTTTTTATCTCCGAACTCTTTTTTCGCCCGCTTTTCGAAAAAACCGCCGAACCCTTGAAATCAGAGGAGCAAACGAGTATAATAACAAAGAGAAGCGCCGCGGTTTCGACGCTTTTTCAGAAATTGTCAAAAGGAGATTTTTCCCTATGCGCCGTCCGAACGCCGTCCAGACTCTGGCTCTGGGCTTCGCCCTGCTGATTCTGGCGGGGGCGTGCCTTTTGTCCCTGCCCATCGCCTCCCGAAGCGGGGAGTCCATCTCCTGGACCGGGGCGGTGTTTACCGCCGCCTCCGCCTCCTGCGTCACCGGGCTGACGCTGTACGACACCGCCACCCAGTTCACCCCCTTCGGTCAGGCGGTGGTGCTGCTGCTGATTCAGATCGGAGGTCTGGGATTTGTGACGGCGTCTCTCCCTGCGGCGCTGCTGGTCCGGCGGCGGGTGAGCCTGCGGCAGCGGGCTCTGCTTCAGGACAGCGTGGGGGCTTTGCAGCTGGGAGGCGTGGTGCGTCTGGCCCGCCGGGCTCTGCTGGTGACGCTGGCGTGCGAGGGGGCCGGCGCGGCGCTGCTGGCGCTGTGGTTCTGCCCCCGGTACGGCTTGGGCAGGGGGCTTTGGATGGCGGTGTTTCACGCCGTCTCCGCTTTTTGCAACGCGGGCTTTGACCTGCTGGGCACCGGCGCGTCCCTGACCTCTGCGGCGGGGGAGCCGCTTTTGAACGCCGTTTTGATGGCCTTGATCGTCTGCGGGGGACTGGGCTTTCTGGTGTGGGACGACGTGCTGACCCACGGCCGCCGCTTCCGCCGCTGGCGGCTGCACTCCAAGATGGCCTTTACCATGACGCTGGTTCTTTACACCGGCGGAGCCTTGGCCTTTTTTTTCCTGGAGGCGGACCACGCCTTCGCCGGGGAGAGCGCCCCGGTCCGGGCGCTGATGGCGGCCTTCCAGTCGGTGACGGCCCGGACGGCGGGCTTCGCCACGGTGGATCAGGCCTCCCTGAGTCAGGGAGGCGTGCTGCTGATGCTGGTGCTGATGTTCGTGGGGGCGGCCTCCGGGTCCACCGGCGGCGGCGTGAAGGTGAACACCTTCGCGGTGCTGCTTCTGGGAGTCCGGGCCCGCATCCGGCGGCAGGACGATTTGAACATCTTCCGCCGCCGCCTGGACGAGGAGGACATCCACAAGGCCAGCTCCACCGCCGGCATCTACCTGCTGGGGGTCCTGGCGGGGTGCATGGTGCTGTGCGTGCAGGGTGTGGACCTGACGGACGCGCTGTATGAGACCTTTTCCGCCATGAGCACCGTGGGACTGTCCCGGAACGTCACCGGGACTCTGCCGCTGCTGTCCAAGTGGACGGTGATTCTGATGATGTTTGCCGGGCGGGTGGGGAGCATGTCCGTGGCCATGGCCATCACCCGGGGAAAAGCGGCCCAGAACTGCATCCGCTATGTGCCGGAGAAGATTTTGATTGGATAAAAATTTGGATATGATATTTAAATGAAGGAGAATGGCTGTGAAATCCTTTTTGGTCATCGGTCTGGGCCGCTTCGGGCGGCACCTGACCCGGTATTTGCTGGAGCTTGGGAACGAGGTCATGGTCCTGGATAAGGACGAGGACAAGGTGGCCCGGGTGGCCGCCACCGCCACCGCCGCCTGCGTGGGGGACTGCCAGGACGAGGATGTGCTGGCGTCTCTGGGCATCCGGAATTTTGACGTGTGCTTCGTCTGCGTTCGGGACGATTTTCAGTGCTCCCTGGAGGCCACCGCCGCCTTGAAGGAGCTGGGGGCGAAATTTGTGGTGGCCCGGGCGGACCAGGAGCGGCAGATCAAGTTCCTGCGGAAGATCGGCGCGGACTTCGTGGTCCATACGGAGATGGACATGGCCCGCCGTTCGGCCATCCGCTTCTCCGCCGAGAACGTCTTTGACTATTTTGAGCTGACGCCGAAATTTGCCATCTTCGAGCTGGAGGTCCCCGCGGAGTGGACGGGCCACACCGTCGTGGAGCTGGAGGTCCGGCGGAAGTACAACGTCAACATCCTGGGCGTGAAAAGCGGCGACGTGGTGGTGCCTCTGGTGGACCCCCAGTACCGCTTCCGGGAGGACGCGCACCTCATCGTCGCCGGAGACAAGGAGGCGGGCATCCGCCTGATGAATCTGCACTGACGGCAACATAAAATCCCCGTCTTCCGCGCATACTCCCTTCGGGGTGATATTATGTCAGAGGATAAGCGGGCGGTCAATGGCCGCGACGATGAGAAGCCGTTCCTCCGGCTGGAGCCGGAGAAGCGGATGTGTCCCATTTTCGACCCGGACACCATCGCGAAATTCCCGGTGGCGCCGCCGGAAGAGATGGGCTTCCGGGTGTTGGACAATTTCTGTGAGGAGCATATTGAGTGACCGAAAACACCCCCTCCGGCAATGCCGGAGGGGGTGGAAAACGGCTGGCGGGGTCAGTGTGTTTCCCGGCCTGCGCCCGCGCAGACGGAGAGGTCCCAGAGAAAATCCTCCACAGCCTGCTCCGGCGTGGCCCAGCTGGTGACCAGACGGATGCAGGTGTGTCCGGCGTCCACGGTGTGGTCGGTTTCGAACGCATAGCCCATGTCCCGGAGCTGCTCCACCACGTCGTTGGGGAGCACGGGGAACTGCTGGTTGGAGGGAGAGGGCAGCGGCAGGGGATAACCCAGGGCGGCGACGCCGTCCCGGAGGCGGAGGGCCAGACGGTTGGCGTGGCGGGCGGCGCTGAGGAAGGTATCGTCCTCCAGCAGGGCCTGAAACTGGACGCCCAGGAGGCGGCCCTTGGCCAGTATGGCCCCCCGGCGCTTCATGTACCAGCGGAAATCCTTCCGGGGAGTGGGCAGGACCACGGCCTCGCCGAAGAGGGCGCCGTTTTTGGTGCCGCCGATGGAGAAGACGTCGGTCAGGGCCGCCAGGTCCGGGAAGGTGAGGTCCCCGCAGGCCATGGCGGAGCCCAGCCGGGCCCCGTCCAGAAAGAGGAGGAGGCCGTGCTGGTCACAGCATTGGCGGAGGGCGGAGAGCTCCTCCCTGGAGTAGACGGTGCCCACCTCCGTGGTGTTGGAGATGTAGACCATGGCGGGCTTGACCTGGTGCTCGTCCCCGTGGAGCTCCGCCACGGACTCGATCGTCGCGGGCGTGACCTTGCCGTCCGCGCTCTTGAGGGGGAGAATCTTGCGCCCCGTGGCCTCAACAGCCCCGGTCTCGTGGACGTGGATGTGCCCCGTGTGGGCGGAGAGAACCGCCTCATAGGGCTTCAGCAGCGCCTCAATGACGGTGAGATTGGCCTGCGTGCCGCCCATCAGGAAATGGACGTCCGCCTCCGGGGCGGCGCAGAGGGAGCGGATCAGGTCCGCCGCCTTTTGGCAGCGGGGGTCCAGACCGTAGCCCCGGGTCTGCTCCAGATTGGTCTCGGTGAGGGCCTGAAGCACCTTGGGGTGGGCTCCCTCGCTGTAGTCGTTGCGGAAACTGTACATGGCGACCTCCAGAAAGTAACAACCAAACAGTGGAACTGTTACGGAATGTTACAGATTTGATGTTGAAATTATAGCGTGAATCCTGTATAAAAACAAGGAACAAAAAGAAAACTTTTCCGGCGGCGGAGCCGTCTGCGGGAGCGGGAGGAGATCGGGATGAAGAGAAGAACGGTGTGGGTTCTGGCGCTGCTGCTGCTGGCCTCCGGCTGCGGGCAGGCGGACGGCGGCGGGGCGGAGACGGCGGAGGTGTCCCTCAGCGCCCTTTATGCCGGAATGGCGGAGGCCTGCGGCTGGGAAGACGGCTATATGACGGACGTGGAGGGAGAGCTGCTGGAAAGCTACTATCCCGGTCTCGCCGGGGTTCCCGCCGGGCAGCTTCTGGCAAAGGTTCCCGCCATGAGCTCCGACGTGAATGAGATTGTGCTCTTCCAGGGGGAGACGGAGGAGGACGCGGAGGAGGCCGCCGGCATCCTCCAGGCCCGCGTCGACGCCCAGGTAAACGGCGGGGCCTGGTATCCCGAGACCCAGGCCGCCTGGGAGAAGGCCGAGGTGCTGCGCCAGGGGACCTACGCGGCGCTGATCGCCTCGGGGGAGTTCCAGGAGAGCCTGGAGGAGCAGTTTAACCGGCAATTTTCGTGAGGAGAGCGTCCCATGGTTTTCAGCAGCCTGACGTTTTTATTCGGATACCTGCCGCTGACGCTGGCACTTTACTTTATTACGCCGCTTCGGCGGCGTAATTTTGTGCTGCTTTTGGCCAGTCTTTTTTTCTACGGCTGGGGCGAGCCGGTGTACGTGGGAATCATGTTCCTGTCCATTTTCATCGACTATACCCACGGCCTTCTGGTGGAGAAGTTCCGGGACCGGGACCGGCTGGCGAGGTGGTTTGTGGGGCAGTCGGTGGTGTTCAACCTGCTGCTTCTTGGGTTCTTCAAGTACTGGGACTTTCTGGCGGCCAATCTGTCCCTGCTTCCCGGCGTGTCCCTCCCGGAGCTGGGCCTGCCTCTGCCGCTGGGCATCTCCTTTTTCACCTTCCAGACGATGAGCTACACCATCGACGTCTACCGCCGCGACGCGCCGGTGCAGCGGAATCCTGTCGACTTCGGGGCCTATGTCACCCTTTTCCCCCAGCTCATTGCCGGGCCCATCGTGAAGTACAAGACGGTGGCGGCGGAGCTGGCGCGGCGGACCGTCACCTCACAGGACTTTGCTGGGGGGGCCTGCCGGTTTACGGCGGGCCTTGCCAAGAAGGTGCTGCTGGCCAATGCCGCTGGAGCGCTGTGGGAGAGCTGCCTGTCCTCCCAGAGCGCCGGGACGCTGACGGCTGCGGGGGGCTGGACGGGACTGCTGGCCTTTGGATTTCAGATTTACTTCGATTTCTCCGGATACTCCGACATGGCCATTGGCCTGGGGCGCATCCTGGGCTTCCGGTTCGGCGAGAACTTTGACCACCCGTACCTCTCTCTCTCCGTGGGGGAGTTCTGGCGGCGGTGGCACATGTCGTTGACCTCCTGGTTTCGGGAATACCTGTACTTTCCCCTGGGAGGCAGCCGGAAGGGGAAGGCCCGGACTTTGCGGAATCTGCTGACCGTCTGGCTTTGCACCGGCTTCTGGCATGGGGCCAGCTGGAATTTCATTCTCTGGGGACTGTACTTCGGCCTGTGGCTGATTTTGGAGCGGTTTGTGTTCCGGGACCTCCTAACGCGGACGCCGGTTTGGGTGAAGCGGGCCTATACGCTGGCGGTGGTCTTTGTGGGCTGGGGTATCTTCGCCATGGAGGACCTGGGGGTCTGCGGGCGGTATCTGGCGGTTTGCTTCGGCGGCGGGCCGCTGTGGAGCGCCCTGGACGGCTACCGTCTTCGGAGCTGGGCTGTGATTTTGGCGCTGCTGGCGCTGGGCTCCACCACTCTGGCCGTGGACCTGTGGGAGAAGCTCCCCGAGCGGGGGCGGAGAGTTCTGGCGCCGGTGCTGATGGTTCTGGGGCTGGTCCTCTCCACCGCGTATCTGGTGGACGGCAGCTACAATCCCTTTTTGTATTTCCGGTTTTAAGGAGGAGGCGGAATGACAACGAGATACAGCCGTTTTCTCGCGGCCTTCTTCTGCCTCTTCCTGGGTGGACTGCTGGCGTGGCATGTCCTTCTGCCGGACCGGGACCGCTCCGGCGTGGAGAACCGGACCCTGGCCCAGTTCCCGAAGTTCTCCTGGGAGAATTTGAAGGACGGCAGCTTTACCAAGGGCGTGGAGGACTATTTTGCCGACCAGTTTCCCCTCCGGGAGCAGTGGACGGGCCTTAAGGCCCGAACGGAGCAGCTTCTGGGCAAGCGGGAGTTCAACAGAGTGTACCTCTGCGGCGATACCCTGATTGCCAAGGTGGAGCCGCCCCGGGACGGTCTGGAGGAGAAGAATCTGAGCTATGTCTCCCGCCTGGCGGAGCGGACGGAGGTCCCGGTGTACCTGGGCCTGATTCCCTCTGCGGCGGAAATCTGGCGGGACCGCCTGCCCAAGGGGGCGGAGAGCTGGGACCAGGCGGCTTTCATCGCCCGGGCCGCGGAGCTGGAGGGCGCGGAGTCCATTGATTTCCTCACGGCCCTGAGCGGCCGCGCCGGGGAGGATATCTTCTACCGCACGGATCACCATTGGACCACCCTGGGGGCCTATTACGGCTACGCCGCCCTGATGGAGGCCCTGGGCCGTGGGGAGGAGGTTCCGGAGCCGGAGGCGGTGAAGGCGTGGGACCTCCCGGTTTCCAACGGGTTTCAGGGAACCCTCTATTCCCAGTCCGGCATTCACTGGCTGGAGCCGGACAGCATCGAATTCTGGGTGAAGGAGAGCGGTCTGACGGTCACCTCCTGGCGGGATGGCACGCCCAAGGAGGCGCGCTTGTATGAGTACGATTACCTGGGAGAGAAGGACAAATACTCCGCCTTCCTGGGGGGCAATCAGCCGCTTTGCGTCATCCGCAATCCGGAAGGAACGGGGAAGCTGCTGGTGATCCGGGACTCTTATGCGGATTCCCTGGCCTCCTTCCTGGCCCAGCACTTTGAAGAAGTCCACCTCCTGGACCCACGGTATTACCGATACGCCGCCTCAGGGTACGCGGCGGAAAACGGCATAGACGCCATCGCGGTGGTCTACAGCGTGCCGAATTTCATCACGGACCGGAATCTGGTCCTGCTGACCCAGTGACGAACCGCCCGCCGAAGGTTTTTTCGGCGGGCTTGCTTTTGGGCGTTCATGCGGTTATAATAAACGCCGTAAAGGCGGAAACCGTTTATGGACATGAGTAGATCAAAGGAGCGCTTTGCGATTGAGGCGGCGGCTCTTACGTTCGCACCGTTCCGCCGGTATACTAGCAACATGAAAAAACGAAAGAGGGGAGCAGAAATGATGAACGCCACCCGCATCGAGCACGACACCATGGGCGAAATCGCCGTCCCGGCGAACCGCCATTGGGGCGCCCAGACCCAGCGGAGCCTGGAGAACTTCAAGATCGGCGGCCAGCGCCAGCCCAAGGAGATCATCACAGCCTTCGCTTACTTAAAAGAAGCCTGCGCCAAGGCCAACGCCGCTGCGGGCAAGCTGACGGCGGAGCAGGCTGCCGCTATCGCCTCCGCCTGTGAGGAAATCCGAGCGGGGAAGTGGGACGAGGAGTTTCCCCTGGTGGTCTGGCAGACCGGCAGCGGCACCCAGACCAACATGAACGTCAACGAGGTCATCGCCCATCTGGCGGCGGACCGGGGCGTTAAGCTCCACCCCAACGACCATGTCAACGCTTCCCAGTCCAGCAACGACACCTATCCCTCCGCCCTCCACATCGCGGCGGCCCTGAGCGTCGCGGGCGGGGTCATTCCGGCGGCGGAGCGGCTGGCGGAAGCCTTCGCGAAATTGGAGGCGGCCTATCCCGGCCTCATCCGCATCGGCCGGACCCACCTTCAGGACGCCACGCCCCTGCGTTTCGCCCAGGAGGTCTCCGGCTGGCGGGAGCTGGTGGAGGCCCCCTGCCGGATGCTCCGGGCGGCCCAGGCGGAGCTTTGCCGCCTGGCCATCGGCGGCACCGCCGTGGGCACCGGGCTGAACGCCCCCAAGGGCTATGATGAGATGGCCTGCAAGGAGCTGCGGCTCCTGACGGGCCTGCATTTCCAGCCCGACGGAAATAAGTTCCACGCCCTGACCAGCAAGGACGCCCTGGTGTTCGCCCACGGGGCTCTGAAGGCCCTGGCGGCGAATTTGATGAAGATTGCCAACGACATTCGCTGGCAGGCCAGCGGTCCCCGCTGCGGCATGGGGGAGCTCCGCATTCCGGAAAACGAGCCCGGCAGCTCCATCATGCCCGGCAAGGTGAACCCCACCCAGTGCGAGGCTGTCACCATGGCGGCGGTGCAGGTGATGGGGAACGACGCCGCCATTGGCTTCGCCGCCTCTCAGGGGAATTTTCAGCTGAATGTGTTCCTGCCGGTGTCGGCTTATAACTTCCAGCTCTCCGCCCGGCTGCTGGCGGACGTTATGGACTCCTTCCGGGTTCACTGCGTGGAGGGCATCACCCCCAATGTGGAGCGGATGGAGGAGAACCTGAACAATTCCCTGATGCTGGTGACCTGCCTGACGCCGAAGATCGGCTATGAAAAGGCGGCGGAGTGCGCCAAGAAAGCCCTTCACGATGGGGTGACGCTGAAAGAGGCGGTCCTTTCCCTGGGCCTTCTGACGGCGGAGGAATTTGACGAAACCGTCCGGCCGGAAAAAATGGTTTGACATGGAATTTTCCGCCTGCCAGAGCGCCGGCAGGAGTGGGGACATGGGGCGTCTCCGCAAAGTCCTATAAAATCGGGTCCGGCCTGAGGGCATTTTTGTGAAAATCGGAGATTCTGCCGTACTAGCGAATTAGCGCTTTACCTTATTAAAAAATCGGTGTATACTGAAATCCATCAATGGGGCCCTGCCCCACAAGGAGGAATCCCCGTGGAATTGGATTTGAATTGTTTGCGCCCCCAGGAGCGGCTGTCTCTCCAGCTCCGCTTGCTGTATGAGCAGGCGGGCTTCCGGCAGTACCGCATGGGCCGCTTTGAGGAGTACGGCCTCTACCAGCAAAACCGCCGGTTTCTGGCCAGCGATCAGGTCATCACCTTCACGGACCTGGACGGGCGGCTGCTGGCGCTGAAACCGGACGTCACGCTCTCCATTGCCAAGAACGCCCAGGTCGAGGAGGGGAGCTGCGGGCGGTTTTACTATTCCGAGAACGTCTACCGCCCCAGTCAGGAGAGCCACACCTTCCAGGAGATCAGCCAGATGGGGCTGGAGTGCATCGGCGCGGTGGACGATGAAGTTACTGCCCGGGCGGTGTCCCTGGCCTGCCGGAGCCTGGCGCTGACCGGGCGGGAGTTTGTGGTGGAGGCAAGCCACATGGGCTTCGTGGCGGGCCTGCTGGACGCCGTGGGCGCGCCGGAGGCCGTCCGCCCCCGGCTGCTCCGCTGCATCCGGAATCGGAACCTCCATGAGCTGAAAGCGGCGGCGGAGGAGGCGGGACTTTCCAATCAGGGCGCCGGAGCCCTCTGCCGTTTGGACTCCCTGGCGGGGGATTGGGAGACCGTACTGGACCAGGCGGAGCCCATCGCCCTCAACGCCGCCATGGGAGCGGCTCTGACGGAGCTGCGGACGCTGTGCGGGGCGCTGGCGGCGGAGGGACAGAAGCTGCGGCTGGATCTGTCCCTGGTGAACGATATGGACTATTACAACGGTCTGGTGCTCCAGGGGTATCTTGCCGGCATTCCCCGAGCGGTGCTCAAAGGCGGGCGGTACGACCCCCTGGCGGAGCAGTTCCGCCCCGGGGCCAGGGCCGTGGGCTTCGCGCTGTATCTGGACGAGCTGGACCGCCTGAGCGACGAGGCATCGAACGGGCGGGAAAAGCGTATGCTGAACGTGGCCCTGCCCAAGGGCCGCCTGGGGGATCGGGTGTACAACCTCCTGGCGGGCGTGGGCTACGGCTGCCCCGAGGATTACAGCGAGAGCCGGAAGCTGGTGGTGGAGAATCCCGCCGCCGGCATCCGCTATTTCCTGGTGAAGCCCAGCGACGTGGCCATCTATGTGGAGCACGGCGCGGCGGACATCGGCATCGTGGGAAAGGACATCCTGGAGGAGTCCGGGGCCGACGTCTATGAGCTGCTGGACACGGGTCTTGGCCGGTGCCGCATGTGCGTGGCGGGACCCGAGGACTTCCGGGACGACCCGGGCCGGTCCCTTCGGGTGGCGACGAAGTTTGTGAACATCGCCAAGGCCTATTACGCGGCCCAGGGCCGGGACATTGACATCATCAAGCTGAACGGGTCCATCGAGCTGGCCCCGATTTTGGGCCTTTCCGATGTAATTGTGGACATTGTGGAGACCGGCACGACCCTGCGGGAGAACCATTTGAAGGTGCTGACGGAGTTTATGCCCATCTCCGCCCGCTTCATTGCCAACCGGGCCAGCTTCCAGTTCAAGCGCCGGGAGGTGGAGACCCTGCTGCAAAAGCTGACGGAGGTGACGGGGACATGATGAAAATTCTGGAGTTTGACGGTCTCCCGCCGGAGGCGCTTTTGAACCGGGACATTCAGGCGGAGGAGGACGTCTCCGCCGCGGTGGACGCCGTGATCGCGGCGGTCCGGGAGCGGGGCGACGCCGCCCTCCGGGAGTACACCCGCCGCTTTGACGGCGCGGAGCTGGACAGTCTCCGGGTGACGGAGGCGGAGCTGGACGCCGCCCTGGAGGCGGTGGATGGATATTTCCTGGATACTTTGCGGGAGGCGGCGGAGAACATCCGGCGCTTCCACGAGCGCCAGCGGCACAACGATTTTGTTCTGACGGACCGGCCCGGCGTGGTCATGGGCCAGCGGTGGACGCCCATTGAAAAGGTGGGCGTCTGCGTGCCCCGGAGTCCGGAGGCCTTCCCCTCCACTATTTTGATGAACGTCATTCCGGCCAAGATCGCCGGAGTGGGGGAGACCGTCCTGGTGACGCCGCCTGCCCGGGACGGAAGCATCAGCCCCGGTGCCCTGGCGGCGGCGCGGATTGCCGGGGCGGACGCGGTGTTCAAGATCGGCGGGGCCCAGGCCGTGGCGGCCCTGGCCTACGGCACGGAGAGCGTGCCCAGGGTGGATAAGATCGTGGGCCCCGGCGGCGTGTTCGTGGCCACGGCCAAGCGGAAGGTCTTTGGCCGGGTGGCCATTGACATGATCGCCGGCCCCAGTGAAATCCTGGTGCTGGCGGACGGGAAGTCCGACCCGAAATGGGCGGCGGCGGACCTCCTCAGTCAGGCGGAGCATGACGTGCGGTCCTCCGCCGTGCTGGTGACGGACAGCCGGGAATTGGCGGAGGCCGTTCAGGCGGAGGTGGAGGCCCAGCTGGAGACGCTGCCCCGGCGGGAGATCGCCCGCCGGTCCCTGGAGGACAATGGGAAGATTCTCGTCACGGACAGCCTGGACAAGGCGGTGGAGGCGGTCAACCGCATTGCCCCGGAGCATTTGGAGCTTTGCGTGGACGACCCCTTCGCCCTGCTGCCCCGCATTCGGAACGCCGGAAGCGTCTTCCTGGGCCGCTCTACACCAGAGGCTCTGGGGGATTACGTCGCCGGGCCGAATCACACCCTGCCCACCTCCGGCACGGCCCGGTTCTCCAGTCCCCTGGGCGTGGATGACTTCATGAAGCGCTCCAGCTTCCTCTGCTATGACCGTCCGGCGCTGAATGCCTGGGCGGACCGGATCGCGGACTTTGCCCGTCGGGAGGGCCTGGAGGGCCACGCCCGTTCGGCGCTGAGCCGGAGAGAATTTGGAACGAAAGCGGTGTTTGAATGAGCCGGTTTTTATCTTCGGAGGCCATGGCCTTGGCCCCCTATACCCCCGGCGAGCAGCCCCGGGACCAGCAGTATATCAAGCTGAATACCAACGAGAGCCCCTTCCCGCCCTCGCCCAAGGTGCTGGAGGCGGTGAGCCGGGCAGAGGTGGAAAAGCTCTGCCTCTACTCCGACCCCACCTGCGCCGCATTGAACGGCGCCATTGCCCGGCGGTATGGCCTGGGCCCGGAGAACGCCGTCAGCGGCAACGGCTCCGACGAGATACTCGCCTTTGCCTTCCGGGCCTTCTGCGGGAGAGGAAAGGACGTGGCCTTTGCCGACATCACTTACGGCTTCTATGAGGCGCAGGCGGCCCTCTTCGGCCTGAGAGCCTGCCGGATTCCCCTGGGGGAGGGGTTCGCCCTGCGGGCGGAGGACTACATGGACTTTCCCGGCATGGTGGTTATTGCCAACCCCAACGCCCCTACGGGCATGACCATTCCCGTCTCCGACATCCGGCGGCTGCTGGAGAAAAACCCGGACCGGGTGGTCCTGGTGGACGAGGCTTATGTGGACTTCGGGGCGGAGAGCTGCGTCCCCCTGGTTCGGGAGTACGGGAACCTTCTGGTGACGCAGACCATGTCCAAGAGCCGCTCCCTGGCCGGGGGACGGATTGGCTTTGCGCTGGGGGACCCGGAGCTCATCGCGGATCTGAACCGGGTGAAGTACAGTTTCAATCCCTATAATGTGAACCGTCTCTCCCTGCTGGCGGGAACCGCCGCTATGGAGGACGAGGCGTATTTTCAGACCTGCTGCCAGGCCATTCGGGACAACCGGGCCTGGACGGCGGCGGCGCTGGAGGACCGGGGATTTTCCGTTCTGCCCTCCTCCGCCAACTTTCTCTTTGCCAGATCGGACCGCATCCCCGGCGGAGAGCTCTACCGGAGACTGAAGGAACAGGGCGTTCTGGTCCGCTGGTTTGACAAGGACCGCATCCGGGATTTCGTCCGCATTACCATCGGTTCCAAGGAGCAGATGGAGGCGCTGGCGGAGCGGATTGACCAGGTGCTGGACAACGGATGAGGAGGGAAACGGCCATGCGCACCGCAAGCATTGAACGAGACACGAAGGAGACGCAGATTCGGCTGGCTTTGAATCTGGACGGAACCGGCAGGGCGGAGATCGCCACCGGCTGCGGCTTCCTGGACCATATGCTGGAGCTCTTTGCCCGCCACGGGGACTTTGATCTTACAGTGACCTGCCGCGGCGACACGCAGGTGGATTACCACCACTCGGTGGAGGACATTGGCATCTGCCTGGGCAAGGCGTTTCAGGAGGCCCTGGGGGATAAGCGGGGCATCGTCCGCTACGGCCAGTTTCTGCTGCCCATGGACGAGACGCTGGTCCTCTGCGCCTGCGACCTGTCGGGCCGGGATTACCTGGGCTGGGCGGTGGACCTGCCCGCCGCCAAGGTGGGGGATTTTGACACGGAGCTTGCCCAGGAATTCTGGCTGGGCTTCGTGCGGAACTGCCCCGGCGCCATCCACATCCGCCGGATGGCGGGGGAGAATACCCACCACATTTTGGAGGCCGTTTTTAAAGGCATGGGCCGGACGCTGAAGGGGGCCGCGGCCTTTGACCCGAAGCATCTGGACGACATTCCAAGCACGAAAGGTGTGCTGTAAATGACTGCGATTGTGGATTATGGCGTGGGCAACCTGTTCTCCCTGACCTCCAGCCTCCGCGCCCTGGGCCTGGAGGCGGAGGTCACCGGCCAGGCGTCAAGGCTTCGGGCAGCGGAGCGCATCATCCTCCCCGGCGTGGGGGCGTTCGGCGACGCCAGGGCCAAGCTGGACGCCGCCGGGCTGGTCCCCGTTCTCCTGGAGGAGGCGGAGCGAAAGCCGCTTTTGGGCATCTGCCTGGGGATGCAGCTCCTGTTTGACCGGAGCTTTGAGTACGGCGAGCACCCCGGCCTGGGGCTGGTTCCCGGCGAGGTGGCGTCCCTGGCGGAGGACCTGACGGACAAGGCGCAAAAGGTTCCCCACATGGGCTGGAACAGCCTGGAGGTTCTGCGGGACGACCCGTTGTTCCGGTATTTTAAGGACGGCGAATATGTGTACTATGTCCACAGCTTTTACGCTCGGAACTGCGCCGGGAGCACCCTGGGCGCGTCCCAGTACGGAAACGTATCCGTCACCGGCGTGGTCCGCCGGGGGAACGTCTGGGGAACGCAGTTCCATCCGGAGAAGTCCGGGGACGCGGGGCTGCGGCTGCTGCGGGCTTTTGGAGAGCTGTGAAGAAGGAGGACGCCTATGAGAAGGAAGGACCGGGAGGTCACCGACCCTGTAAAAATCCGGGAGATTATTACGAATTGTAAATGCTGCCGCCTGGGCCTGTGCGACGGGGAGCGGGCATATGTCGTTCCCATGGACTTCGGCTTTGTGGAGCGGGAGGGGCGGTATACCCTCTATTTCCACAGTGCGCAGGAGGGGCGAAAGATCGACTTGATCCGCAGGGCGGGCTGGGCCGCGTTTGAGATGGATACCGGCCATGAATGGGTGTCGGGCCCCAAGGCCTGCGACTATACCTCCCGCTTCCAATGCGTCATGGGCGGCGGCCCGGTGACGCTGCTGGAGACGGCGGCGGATAAGCAGGCGGGCCTCTCCGCCATTTTGGCCCATGTGGCCGACAGGGACCAGTGGGAGATTGGCAAAGCGGCCCTGGACGCTGTCTGCGTCTTCCGCCTGGAGGCGGAGGAACTGACCTGTAAAATCCATCCATAAGAAGGGGAGGGATATCATGCAGATTTTTCCCGCCATTGACCTGCGGGGCGGACAAGTGGTTCGCCTTTACCAGGGGGACTACGGCCAGGAGACGGTTTACGGAACGGACCCCTGTGCCTACGCCAGGGAATTTATGGACGCCGGAGCCCGGTATCTCCATGTAGTGGACCTGGACGGCGCCCGGGACGGCGCTCCGGCCAATTTTGACAGCATCGCCGCTATTGCCGGGCAGGGCGGACTTTATATGGAGGTGGGCGGCGGCATCCGCAGCGAGGAGCGCATCCGCCAGTACCTGGACCTGGGGGTGGACCGCTGTATCCTGGGTACCATAGCAGTAAAGGATTTTGACTTTACAGCTCGCATGGCCCAGACATACAAAGACCGGATTGCCGTGGGCGTGGACGCCCGAGACGGTTACGTAGCCGTCAACGGCTGGAAGGAGCTGTCCCGGGAGAAGGGGGTGGATTTCTGCCGCCGTCTGTGGGACGCGGGGGTGAAGACCATCATCTATACCGATATCAGCCGGGACGGCGCGGGCCAGGGGACGAACCTGGAACTCTACGAGGAGCTGGTCCGGATTGAAGGGCTGGAGGTGACCGCCTCCGGCGGCGTCAGTTCGCTGGAGGAGCTGCGGCGGCTGGAGCGCATGGGTGTCCGGGCCGCGATTCTGGGCAAGGCGCTGTACACCGGACGCCTGGACCTGCGGGCCGTCATGCAGGAGGTGGGGGCATGTTAGCCAAGCGGATCATCCCCTGCCTGGACGTCAGGAACGGCCGGGTGGTGAAGGGCACGAATTTTGAGGGCCTCCGGGATATGGCGGACCCGGTGGAGCTGGCCCGGTTTTACAACGCCTCCGGGGCCGACGAGCTGGTGTTCTATGACATCACCGCCTCCGCCGAGGGCCGGGGGCTGTTTACGGATATCCTCCGGCAGGTGGCTTCGGAGATTTTCATTCCCCTGACCGTGGGCGGGGGCATCCGGACGCTGGAGGACTTTGACCGGGTGCTCAAGTGCGGTGCGGACAAGGTCAGCGTCAACTCTGGGGCCATCGCGGACCCCTCCATCATCGCGGCGGCGGCGAAGCGCTACGGGGACCAGTGTGTGGTATTGAGCATGGATGTGAAGCGGGTGGAGGGACGGTTCCGTCTCTTCGCCAAGGGCGGCCGGGAGGATACCGGCATCGACGCCATGGATTGGGCGGTCCGGGGCGTGAGAGACGGCGCGGGGGAGATCGTGCTGAATTCCATTGACACCGACGGCGTGAAAAGCGGCTTTGACCTGGAGATGCTGGACGAACTGGCGGCCCGGGTCAGCGTGCCCATTGTCGCCAGCGGCGGCGCAGGGAATCCGGAGCACTTCGCGGAGCTCTTTACGCACCCGGGGATCGACGCGGGCCTGGCCGCCTCCATTTTCCACTCCAAACTGGTGGACATCAAAGAGCTGAAGCGCTTCCTGCGGGGCAGGGGCGTGGAAATGCGCATTTAGCAAGACGGAGCAAAGGAGCGTACAACATGGATAATGAGATTCGCTGGTGGTTTGCAGGCTTTGAGAAGGGGCTTTCCGCCCTGCAGGAGAAGGAGCGGGAAACGCTGTTTCAAAGCTGCGCGGAGAACTGCCTCCAAATGGGCATGTTGGATTTCTACCGGGGCGTCTATGAGCGCTGCGGCGGCGAGATCAACGATTTTTTCCAGGCCCTTGGAGAGCTGGGCGGCCTGGAAACGGAGATCGTGCGGCGGGACCGGGAGTTCTGGCTGATCTTCCACCAGTGCACCTGCGCGCTGCACACGCAGGGCTACATCAATTCCTGTCATTTATGCGAGTGCTCCCGGCAGAGCGTCCGGCACATCCTGCGGGAGCTGTGGCCGGACCGGGTCTTTGACATAGACCCGGAGGGCACCATTTTGAATGGAGCGCCGGACTGCCGGTTCCATATCACAGCGCGGGAAGGGGACGGCGATGAAGCTGAAATATGACGAGCGGGGACTGATCCCCGCCATAGTCCAGGACCATTATACCAAGGAGGTCCTGACCTTGGCCTATATGAACGAGGAGAGTCTGGCCATCACCATCGACGAGCGGCGGACCTGTTTCTGGAGCCGCAGCCGCCAGGAGCTCTGGCGGAAGGGGGAGACCAGCGGAAACCGCCAGCACGTGGTTTCCATCACGGCGGACTGCGACGGAGACGCCCTGGTGGTGGAGGTGGTGAAGGACGGCCCCGCCTGCCATACCGGGGCGGAGAGCTGCTTTTTCCAGGAGCTCTATCTCTCCGAGGAGCTGAAAAAGTTCAGCTATGAGGGGCTTTACCGCCTCATCGCCGGGCGGAGGACCAGTCCCAAGGAGGGCAGCTATACCACCTATCTCTTTGAGAAGGGCCTGGATAAGATTCTCAAGAAGGTGGGAGAGGAATGTACGGAGGTCATCATTGCCGGACGGAAAGAGGACCGGGAGGAGACGGTTTATGAGATCGCCGACCTCTGCTATCACGTGATGGTATTGATGGTCCAGATGGGAATTTCCGTGGAGGACATCACCCGGGAGCTGGAGAAGCGCCATGTGGTGGACCACAAGGTCAAGCAGGAGCGGATGCAATGAACGGCCTCTGCTCCGTCCACACCCATTCTACCATGTGCGACGGCACAGATTCCCTGTCGGAGATGGCCTGGGCGGCTTACGAGGCCGGGGCCGTCTCCTTCGGGGCCTCGGGCCACAGCCACACCCCCATTCCGGAGGACGAGGGCTGTGTCCTCCCGGCGGATATGACGGTCTACCGGGAGGAGGTTCTGCGGCTGCGGGAGGAGTTCGCCGGGCGGATGGACGTGCTGCTTGGCGTCGAGCTGGACAGCCGCGCCGACGTGACGCCGGAGGGCCTGGACTATTGGATTGGAAGCGTCCACTACGTGACAGGGCCGGACGGAGAGCCCCGCGCCGTCGACTGGAACGAGGAGCGGCTGGTCCGCTGCTGCCTGGAGAAATTCGGGGGAGACTTCCTGGCGCTGGCGAGGGAGTATTACGGGGAAGTCCAGAGGATGGCGGCCCGGCGCCCCACCATTCTGGGGCACCTGGACCTGATTGCCAAGTACAATGAGGGGTACCGGCTTTTTGACGAACGGGCGGCCTCCTACCGTGCCGCCGCCTTGGAAGCGCTTCACGCCGCAGACCCCGCAGTTACGCTGCTGGAAGTCAACACCGGGGGCATGAGCCGGGGGTATCGCAAGAGCCCTTACCCGGCGATCTTCCTGCTGCGGGAATGGCGGAGCATGGGCGGAGGGATCATCTTCACGGACGACGCCCACAGCGCGGACGCCATTGGGTTTGGCTATGCCCAGGCGGCGGAGCTGGCGCGGGAGGCGGGATTTGACCGCTCCACGCTGCTGACGCGGTCCGGTTGGGAGGAACGCCCCTTGTGAGCTGGTGATCCGGAAAAGGGCAAAAAGATGCGGAAGCTGCCAAAGCGGCGGCTTCCGCGTCTTTTTTCGGATAGTAGAGGCCGATCCTCCAGCCCCCCAGGAGACTTCCCCCTCTGCCGCTTCCACCACGGCGGAAAAGGGAAGTCCTGTTGGCTATCATGGGGGTCTGGCGTTCACGTTGGGCCGGAGGCGGAGCGGATGCTCCGCCTCAGTCCGCTCCTGAGGCGGTCACCTCAGGAGGCGTTCATGCGGGACAGCTCCTTCATGCACTTGGGACAAACGCTCTTGCCTTTGAAGAGCATGATGTCCTTGGTGGCGTCGCAAAAAATGCAGCTGGGCTTGTACTTTTTGAGAATAACAGACGAGCCTTCCACATAGATTTCCAATGCGTCGCGTTCCGCGATGTCCAAGGTGCGCCGCATCTCAATGGGAAGCACAATTCTGCCCAGCTCATCCACCTTTCTTACGATTCCAGTCGATTTCACAGCTCTCTCCTTTCCCGATGTCCACGATGTCTTCCAACAGGTGGTGCGATATTATCATACCAGGTTGGAGTTTGTCAATTCTTTCCTGGAAATTTAAGAAGATGTTCATAAATTGGCGAAAAAAGGCAAAAGGAGGCGGTTTATTATGACGATGGCTTGGGTATGGACGGGGATGGTGACGCTGTCTTTGTTGTTTGGGCTGGCAACCGGAAACCTGGACGCGGTGGCTAACGCCGCCCTGGAGGGCGCCCGTTCCGCCGTGGAGCTGGGAGTCTCCATGGCGGGAATTTTGTGCCTGTGGAGCGGCGTGATGGAGGTGATGAACGCCTGCGGTCTCTCGGCGGGACTGGCAAGGCTTTTCCGGCCCATTCTGCGCCGCCTCCTTCCAAACGCCTGCCGGGATACGGAGACCCTGGCGGCGGTTTCCGCCAACGTCTCCGCCAACCTCCTGGGGCTGGGCAACGCCGCCACGCCTCTGGGCATCCGCGCCGCCCGGAGAATGGCCAGGGGCTGCGGAGGCGTGGCCAGCGATGAATTGTGTCTGCTGGTGGTGCTGAATACCGCCTCCATTCAGCTGCTGCCTGCAACCATCGCCTCGGTTCGGGCCGCCGCCGGCTGCCGAACGCCCTTCGACATTTTGCCGGCGGTATGGCTGGCGTCGGCGCTGTCAGTGACGGCGGGACTGGCGGCGGCCTGGCTGCTGTCCCGTGGGAGGAAAGAGCGATGAACCTCAGCTCTCTGGTGATTCCGGTGCTGCTCTCGGCGGTGGCCGTGTACGGCCTGGGGAAGCGGGTGGACGTCTATGCCGCGCTGACCCACGGGGCGGAGGAGGGGCTGACGGTGCTTTTGCGCATCGTTCCGGCTCTGGTGGGACTGCTGACGGCGGTGAGTATGTTTCGGGCCTCCGGGGCCATGGAGTGGCTGTCCGGACTCTTTGCCCCGGCGCTGGAGCTGCTGGGCATCCCGCCGGAGACGGCGCCGTTGCTGCTGGTCCGTCCGGTGTCCGGCAACGGAGCTCTGGCGGTGGCCAGCGACCTGATGGCCTCCCATGGGCCGGACAGCTATGTGGGCCGGGTGGCGGCGGTGATGCTGGGCAGCACGGAGACGACTTTTTACACCATTGCCGTCTATTTCGGTTCCGCCGGAATCACCAAGACAAGGCACACGGTTCCCGCGGCGCTGGCGGCGGATTTGACAGGATTTGCCGCTGCGGCGCTGGCGGTAAGACTGTTTTTCGGAACCGGCGGGTGAGCTTGGACGGCGGTTCGGAAGAGGGCCGGGAAAGAATCGGGCGGCTTTTCGGGGAATTCGAAGGGCCCTGAAAGCGCGCCATGGGCCGGACGCCGGGAGACCGGCGCGCGTCTTGCGCGGGGGCATAAACGGCAAATGGCCTCTTGACATTTCTCCTCTTCAATGCTATAGTGTATCCTGTCAAATTGGTTATGACGGAGACGGAACCGCCGGAAACGCCCAGAGAGGGATGCGTATGCTGCGAGCATCCCGCGCGGAAGGCAGACTTCCACCACTCCTGAGCCGCCCGGGATGACCGGGCCGGGCCCTCCCGTTACAGAGGACACGAGCGGCGGTTCCCAGTGAACCGCAAGCAGGGTGGAACCGTGGAATACGTTTTTCGTATCTCACCCCTGATCTTTTGTCAGGGGTGAGATTTTTTAGCCTTACCCCTTAATACAAGGAGGAATTTTTATGAGTGAAGAAAGCAATCTGTATACCTTTGAAAACGAGACCTACCGCAAAACCTATTGGCACACCTGCTCCCACATCCTGGCGCAGGCCGTCAAGCGCCTCTATCCGGAGGTGAAGCTGGCCATCGGCCCTTCCATTGACGAGGGTTTCTACTACGATATGGACTCTCCCTTTGCCTTCACGCCGGAGATCATGGAGAAGATCGAGGGCGAGATGCGGAAGATCTGCAAAGAGAAGCTGAAGCTGGAGCGCTTCGAGCTGCCTCGGGCGGAGGCCGTAAAGTTCATGGAGGAGAAGGGCGAGCCGTTCAAGGTGGAGCTCATCAACGATCTGCCGGAGGACGCCGCCATCAGCTTTTACAAGCAGGGGGAGTTTACCGATCTCTGCGCCGGCCCGCACCTGGATTCCACGGGCCGCGTCAAGGGAAACGCCATCAAGCTCACCGCCTGCAACGCCGCCTACTGGCGGGGCGACAGCAGCCGCCAGACCCTCCAGCGGATCTACGGCGTGGCCTTCCCCAAGAAGGACGAGCTGGACGAGTATCTCCAGCGCATCGAGGAGGCCAAGAAGCGGGACCACCGCAAGCTGGGGAAGGAGCTGGGGCTGTTCATGATGGCGGAGGAGGGCCCCGGCTTCCCCTTCTTCCTGCCCAAGGGGATGGTGCTCAAGAACA
>NZ_CAJTUX010000004.1 GCF_910579365.1 uncultured Oscillibacter sp. | reverse complement strand
CGGCCCATCTGGGCCACCCGGCAGATGGACTCCTCCACCTCCTTGGCGGCCACCAGCATCAAATCCGCCAGCTCGTCGATGACCACCACCACGCTGGGCAGGGGCTCCAGCCCCTCCTTGGTTTTTGCCAGGCGGTTGAACTCCTCCAGCTTCTTCACGCCGTTTTCCGAGAAGGTCTTGTACCGCTTCATCATCTCAAACACCGCCCACTGGAGGGCCCCAGCGGCCTTCTTCGGGTCCGTCACCACGGGAATCAGCAGATGGGGAATGCCGTTGTAGGGGGCCAGCTCCACCATCTTGGGGTCCACCATGATAAAGCGCACATCCTCCGGCGTGGACTTATAGAGGAGGCTGATGATGAGGGAGTTTGTGCAGACGGACTTGCCGGAGCCGGTGGTTCCGGCGATGAGCACGTGGGGCAGCGTCCCGATGTCGCCGATGACGTTCCGCCCGCCGATATCCCGCCCCAGGGCGAAGGCCACCTGGGACTTGTGGCCGCCGAACTCCCGGGACTCGATAACGTCCCGGATCAGCACCGGCGTCACCTGCTTGTTGGGCACCTCGATGCCCACCACGGAGATTTTGTCGGGAATAGGGGCGATGCGCACGCCGGTGGCCCCCAGAGCCAGGGCGATATCGTCCGCCAGATTGGTGATCTTGGAGAGCTTGACCCCCTGGTCCAGCACAAATTCGTACCGGGTGACGGAGGGGCCGTGAATCACGTCGCCGGGGGAGGCGTCCACGCCGAAGCTGGTCAGGGTCTCCGCCAGGCGGCGGGAGTTGTTCCGCAGCTCCGCGCCGGCTTCTATGTGATTTTCTCCCTGGTTCATGTGCAGAAGGTCCACGGGAGGATAGAGATAGTCCCCGTCCTCTGCCGCCAGCTTCTCCTCGATCTCCGCCGCCACGGCGGCGGTCTGGGCCGCCACCTCCTTGGCGGTTTCGGCCTTGCCGCTGCGGGTAAAGGTCTCCGCCGTGGGGAGGGGCACGGCGGGCTCCGGCTTCTCCGGCGCGGGGACCTCCGGCGAGGGGGCCGCCGGCGAGGGGACCGCCGGCGCGGGAGGCTCCGGAACGGCGGCCCGGACCGGCTCCGGCGCGGCGGGGGGAGAGGCAGGAATGGGCTCCGGCACCGGCACGGGAGGCGGCGCCGGAATGGCCGCCTGGGGCGCCTCGGCGGGCTCCGGCTTCGGAGACGGCGGGGACTGGAGCACCTGGTCCGGCGTGGGCTGGGCGTCGGCCTTGTGGCGGAAAAAGCTGGTAAACTTGCCGGACTTCTCCGGCTTGGGAGGACGCGTCTCCCCGTCCAGGGGGATGTCGATCTGGGGCTTGGGCCCGGCGGGCCGCCGCTTGGGCGGGTCCACCGGGGTCAGGTGAATGGCGGGCTCCGGCGGCTCCTCATAGGGGATGCGGTTCCGCCGCCACTCCGCCAGCGCCGACAGGGTCAGCCGCAGGGACACGAAGAGCAGGGTAACGAACAGCACCGTAAAGAGGATGACGGACGCCAGCGGAGAGAACACGGCGGCGGACCCGTTGGCCAGTACGCCGGACACCGCTCCGCCGGATGCCAGCGCCTGGCCGTCGCTCCAGATCGTGCCCAGCATCTTGAAAAAGGAGGGCTCATAGACCTTTTTGCAGAAGACCAGATGCGTCAAAGAGCCGAAAAGCGGCGGCAGCAGCAGGGCGCAGGTGGTCCGCAGCTGGACGGGGCGGCCCCGGTGGAAAATCAAAATCAGCCCCGCCAGCAGCAGGGCGGGCCCGGCCAGCCAGTAACCATAGCCGAAAAGCCCCTTCAGAAGTCCCGCGAAGAAGTCCAGAAACAGGGCCGTAACGCCGAAGTAGCTGACGAAGACGAACAGTGCCAGCACCAGCAGCACGCCGCCGGTGACCTCCCGGCGGACAGGCTGCTTCTGGGGAGGCTTCCTGGCGGATTTTCCGCCGGACTTTCGGGTGGACGAGGATTTCTTTTGTGATGTGGAAGCCACGGTATGTACCTCCGAAGATCAGGAATTTGTCATTTCTGGGTGAAGATCAGGGCCAGGGTCACGATGCCCGCCAGCCAGCAGTAATAGGCGAAGAAGCCGAATTTTCCCTTGTCCGCCACCAGCCGGATGAGGCGGATGCAGGCATAGCCCACCGCGGCGGAGACCGCCACGCCCACAAGATACACCGGGACCTCCGCCCAGAGGATGTCGGCTAGAGCGTCTTTCAGGCTCAGCAGGTTGGCCCCCAGAATGGCGGGGATGGACATGAGAAAGGAGTACCGGACGGCGAATTTCCGGTCGAAGCCCACAAAGCACCCGGCGGTGATGGTGGTGCCGGAGCGGGAGATGCCGGGACAGGTGGCCAGGGCCTGCCCCACGCCCACCAGCAGCGCGTCCAGCATGGTCGCGGATTTCTCCGTCTTGCGGCCCCGGCGCACATGGTCGCTGGCGAAGAGCAGGCAGCCCGTGGCCAGCAAAGCGAAGGCCACAAAGTACATGTTGTCCCCCAGACCCTCGATGGCGTCCTTGACCGGAAGCACGGCGAAGAGGGGGAGCGTACCCGCAATGATCAGGAGAATCATCCGCCGGGCCGGGGGAACGCGGGCGGGAGTCGTTCCGCGGACCAGGTCGCTCACGCCGCAGAAGAACTCCAGAATCATCGCCCGGATATCTTCCCAGTAGGCGATGAACACGGCGAAGAGGGTACCCAGGTGCAGCAGCACGTCAAAGAAGGGGGGAACCGCCGACGCGCCGGAGACGTTCAGCAGATGCTCGGCTATGGCCAGATGGCCGGAGCTGGAGACCGGCAGGAACTCCGTGACGCCCTGGATGATGCCCAGGAGGACGGAAGAGAACAGGGTCAAGGGATTCACGCTCCTAACTTGCGCAGAATTTTCTCACGTAAGAAACAGTATACCACGGACAGGCTGTAAATTCCAGTCATATTTCCAAAAGTCCTCTCCGCAGCCGGACGCTGTCTCCGGCGGAATGCGGGGGAACATATATACGCGTGAGCCGTGGCGGCCGGGCGTGCGGCGGAACCTTACCGGCAGATGACCGTCCGGTTTGTCCATTTCACCGCCAGGTTCCGCTCTTTTTCCCTGCGGCATGACCCGCAGGGCGCCCCCGGGATTTCGTTGGAGAGATTTTCGAAATTCTCTTGACAAGTTTGGACGGAATCTGTATAATAGCCATGTTAAAGCCATATGACATGGCCCTTAAAGTATCCTGGAGATAACCGGATACCTCGGAGGGAGGGAAAATATAGATGTCTGAGATCCATGTGAAGGAAAATGAATCCATCGACAGCGCGCTGAAGCGTTTCAAGCGCAGCTGCGCCAAGGCCGGCGTCCTGGCCGAGGTCCGGAAGAGAGAGCACTACGAGAGTCCCAGCGTGAAGCGGCGCAAGAAGTCTGAGGCCGCTCGCAAGAACAAGAAGCGCTACTATTAAGAGAGTCTGCGAAAAGCTCCGTGCCAAAAGCGCGGAGCTTTTTTACGGTTTACGGAAAGAGCCCCTCCGGCACTGCCGGAGGGGCTCGGGCTGTAAAACGGGAAAAGCCGGCGCGGCGGGAAGGAAGAGGATTACGAGAGACTGCGCCTCGGCGCGGGGCCGTCAGCCCTCTGTGGTGATCTTCTTAATATCCATGTCCTTGGGCAGGACCAGACTTAAAATGATGGACACCACGAAGACCACCGCCACCACGTTGGAGGAGAAGACGGACTGAATGGTCTCCGGGAAGATGTTCCAGATATCCGCCTCGCTGGTGGCGGTGAAGCCGATGCCGATGGCCAGGGACAGCGACGCGATGGTCACATTCCGCTGGGAGAAGCCGCAGTTGGCGATCATCTGCATGCCGGAGATGACGATGGAGCCGAACATCATGATGGTGCATCCACCCAGCACGGACTCCGGCAGGGAGGCGAAGAAGTTGCCCACCGGCGGCAGCAGACCCGCCAGCAGCATGCACATTGCGCCGGTCATGATGGTGAAGCGGTTCACCACCTTCGTCATGGCCACCAGACCCACGTTCTGGGAGAAGGAGGTTACCGGCGGGCAGCCAAAGAGGGCGGCGATGGTGGAGGCGTAGCCGTCACAGGCCAGGGAGCCGGAAATCTCCTCGCTGGTAATCTCCCGGTCCAGGCCGCCGGAGACCAGGGCCGAGGTGTCGCCGATGGTCTCCGCCGCAGAGACCAGGAAGATGATGCAGGCGGAGGCCACGGCTCCGGCGTGGAATTCCGGCATGTAGGGCAGGAAGCGGGGCAGGGCGATGAACCCGCCGGACATCAGCGTGCCAAGGTCCACCTTGCCCATGAAAATGGCGGCTATGTAGCCCACGATCAGGCCCGCCAGAACGCTGAGCTGCTTGAGATAACCCTTGGACAGCGTGTTCCACAGCAGGCAAGCCGCCAGGGTGATGACGCCCAGCAGCAGGTTCTGGGCGGAGCCGAAATCCTCCGCATAGCCGCCGCCGAAGGACCGGGTGCCCACGGTGAAAAGGGAGAAGCCGATGGCCGTCACCACCGACGCTGCCACGATGGGAGTAATGATCTTCCGCCAGTACTTGGCCAGAAGGCCCAGGGTGCCTTCCATCAGGCCGCCCACGATGACCGCGCCGATGAGGGAGGGATAGCCGTAGTTGGCGGCAATGGAGCTGAGCACCGCCACGAAGGTAAAGCTGACGCCCATGACCACCGGCAGCCGGGACCCAACCTTCCAGACCGGGTAGAGCTGAATCAGCGTGGCGATGCCCGCCACAAACATGGCGTTCTGGAGCAGGACGGCCACCTCCGCCTGACTGAGAGCCGGCTGGGCAGAGGCGGCAATGAGGGTGATAGGGGCCAGGTTGGAGACAAACATTGCCAGGATGTGCTGGAGGCCAAAGGGAATGGCCTTTGCCAGCGGGACCCGTCCGTCCAGCTGGTAGATGTTGTTGATGCTGCATTCCGGGGCTTGCCGTGTCTGTTTCATGGTGTTCTTTCCTTTCTCCACATACGTTACGTGCCTGCCGGCTCCTTTCTTCTATTATATGCACAAAGGTCGACCTTTGTCAAACAAAATTTTTGCATTTCTCACAATTTTTTTGTCTATGGAGAGTAAGAAAGAGGACCCGCCGGAAGGCAGGGCCTGCGGCCTCAAAACAGGGGAGAAAGAGGGGCGGTATTGACGCGCTTTACAGCCAGGCGGTCCCCAGAAGCTCGTCCTTCCCGGACCGGCTCATCAGCTCCGAGACCACGTCCCGGGTCCGTTTGCCCTGGTAAAGCACCTCGTAAGCGCAGCGGCAGATGGGCATGTCCACCTTTTCCCGCTCCGCCAGCTGATGGACGCTCTCGGCGGCGTAGTAGCCCTCCACCACCGCGCCGACCTCCTCCATGGCCTCCCGGGCGGTTTTGCCCTGGCCGATGAGGATGCCCGCCCGGTTGTTCCGGGAGTGCAGGGAGGTGCAGGTGACAATCAGGTCTCCCATGCCGGCAAGACCGCCAAAGGTCCGCCGGACGCCGCCCATATGCTCCCCTAAGCGGGTGATCTCCGCCATGGCCCGGGTCATCAGCAGGGCCTTGGTATTATCCTGAAAGCCCAGGCCCACACAGATGCCGCAGCTGAGGGCAATCACGTTCTTCAAGGCCGCCGCCAGCTCCACGCCCACGATGTCGTAACTGGTGTAGACCCGGAAGCGCTCGTTCAGGAACGCGTCCTGCACAAAGCGGGCGGCGTCCCGCTCCGGACAGGCGGCCACGCATCCCGTGGGCAGCCGCAGGCCCACCTCCTCCGCGTGAGAGGGGCCGGAGAGGGCCACGATCTGACAGCGGTTTCCGGTGGCCTCCCGAAGGACCTGGCTCAGGCGTAAATTCGTGTCCCGTTCAATGCCCTTGGATACCGTCACCAGGATGGTCTCAGGCCGCAGATAAGGGGCGATCTTCGCCCCCGTCTCCCGAACGGCGAAGGACGGCGGCGCGCTGACCACCAGCTCCGCTCCCTCCAGGCAGCTCAGGTCCCCGGTGATCTTCAGGCTCTCCGGCAGGGGAATGCCCTTCAAAAGGGGATTTTCCCGGGTTCGGGCCATTTCCTCCACCTTGGCGGGGGTCCGGGACCAGAGGGTCACATCGTGTCCATTGTCACAAAGAACCATCGCCAGAGCCGTGCCCCAGCCGCCGCTGCCTACTACCACTGCCTTCATGAGCCGCCCTCCTGTTTCTTCTTATGGAATGTGAGTTTTCGTTCCGTGCCATGAAGCAGCCGCTCCGCGTTGCCCCGGTGCTGCCAAACCACCAGCCCCCCCAGGAGAAAGGCCAACACGACAACTCGAATATCCGGATAACAATACCAGCTGACGAATGGAAAGCTGGCCCCAGCCCACAAAGATCCCAGGGAAACATACCGGGTCAAAACCGTCAAAATCAAGAAGCCTCCCCAGACCACCAGAGCAATACGCCAGTCGATCATCAAGGCGATAGTCCCTCCGGAGAGGATGCCCTTGCCCCCCTTGAAGTGGAACATACAGGGGAACATATGGCCCAGCAGACAGAACAGGCCCGCCCAGTATTTGGCTGTCACAGCCCCACCGAACACGGTGCTGGTCAGCAGCACGGCAATGACCGCTTTCAGCACGTCGCAGAGTATGACCACGAAGGTCAGCCCGCCGCCGAAGGTCCGGTGAAAATTCGTCAGCCCTGCATTCCCGCTGCCGTGGTTCCGGATGTCGTCCCGGAGGATATACTTGGACACAATCACCGCGCCGTTGAAGCAACCCAGAAAATAGGACGCCACGGCCGTTCCGCCATAGATCAGGAGCATCGCCAGCCACAGGTTCTCCATACTCAAACCTCCTTGTCTCCCCGCTGCCGGACGGAAATCTTGATGGGCGTTCCCTCCAGGCCGAAGGTGTTGCGAATGCAGTTTTCCAGATACCGCTGATAGGAAAAGTGGAACAGCTTCGTGTCGTTGCAGAAAATGACGTAGTGGGGCGGCTTCACTCCCACCTGGGTCATATAGTAGATTTTCAGCCTTCTGCCCTTGTCCGTGGGGGGCTGGACCCGGGTCTGGGCGTCCGCCAGCACGTCGTTCAGCATACCTGTGGTAATCCGGGTGGCCGCCTGGTTGGAGACATAGTCAATGAGCTCGAAGAGCCGGTCCACCCGCTGGCCGGTCTTGGCGGAGATGAAGAGGATGGGGGCGTAGGTCATGAAGCTCAGGCCCTCCTGGACCTCCTTGCGCATACGGTCCATGGTCTTGCCGTCCTTTTCCACCAGGTCCCACTTGTTCACCACGATGATGCTGGCCTTCCCCGCCTCGTGGGCCAGACCGGCGACCTTCGTGTCCTGCTCCGTGACCCCCTCCGTGGCGTCAATCAGAATCAGGCACACGTCCGAGCGCTCAATGGCCATGGTGGCCCGGAGGACGCTGTACTTCTCGATGGCCTCCTCCACCTTGCTCTTGCGCCGGAGGCCCGCCGTGTCGATGAAGACAAATTTGCCCTTGTCGTTTTCAAACCGGGAGTCGATGGCGTCCCGGGTAGTGCCCGCCACGTTGGAGACAATGACTCGCTCCTCCCCCAGGATTTTATTCACAAGGGAGGACTTTCCCGCGTTGGGCTTCCCGATGACCGCCACTTTGATGGCGTCGTCCTCCTCCTCTTCCGCGTCCTCCGGGGGGAAATACTGGAGGCACGCGTCCAGCAGGTCCCCGGTGCCGTGGCCGTGGACGGCGGAGACGGGAATGGGGTCCCCCAGTCCCAGGTTGTAGAACTCGTAAAAATCCGGGTCCGGGACCCCGGTGGAGTCCATCTTGTTCACCGCCAGGACGATAGGTTTGCCACTTCGAAGCAGCATGGCGGCCACCTCCTGGTCCGAGGCAGTGAGGCCGGTGCGGATATCCGTCAGGAAGACGATCACCGCCGCCGTCTCGATGGCGGTCTGGGCCTGGTCCCGCATGAACGCCAGAATCTGGTTGTCCGTCCGGGGTTCGATGCCGCCGGTGTCCACCAAGGTGAAGGCCCGGCCACACCAGTCGGACTCCCCGTAGATCCGGTCCCGGGTGACGCCGGGGGTGTCCTCCACAATGGACAGGCGTTTCCCGATGATTTTATTGAAGAGCATGGACTTGCCCACGTTGGGGCGGCCCACGATGGCGATGATCGGCTTTGGCATACGGTATCCCTCCCGGCGGCGCGCCGCCTTGTTTTTTGAAACATATAAATCCAGTTTCATTATAACCGGGATGGGCCAAAGGCGCAAGGAAAATCTTTCCGGGAATGGGAAAAGGCGGAGGCTGAATGCCTCCGCCCCGGAAAAATCTTATTTTCTCCGGCAGTACCCGGCGGCGCTGAGGGCCAGGGACGCCGCCAGCAGCGCCGCCAGGGCCAGCGCGCCCGCCAGCAGGGAAAGCGGGAGATTCTCTGCCAGGGACACCAGGTCCGCCACGGTCCACCAGCCGTCCTCAAAATTTTTGATGGCGTAAAACATCAGGAAGGCCAGGGGCAGGATGGTAAACTGGGCAATCTGGCTTCCAAACCAGTAGTAAAAGGGCAGGCTGAACACCGCGAAGACTGGGGGAACTATGATAGCCGCCACTACCGACAGTCCCAGCACCTCCGGCCAAAAGGCCCGGTACACGGCGAAAGCCGCCAGATTCGATACCACGGCCCCCGCGACGCTGACCGGCACCGTCAGCAGCAAAGCGGCGTACTTCCCCGCCATCACCTTCCCCACGCCCACCGGCATGGTCCGCTGATAGCTCCTCCAGGCCGTCTTCTCCTCCTTCTCCAGGGCTGTGAGGTGCAGCAGGCCCACCATCATATCCAGGGCGAACGAGAACAGCATCCCGGCGTAAGCGCCTCCTTCGGCCGCGAACAGGACCAAAAGCCCCCCCAGCACCAGCAGGACGATTTTATCGATCCCCTTGAAAAACAGGCACAGGTCCTTATAAATCATTCCTCGCATGACGTTTCCCCCTTGATATAAAACAGCATGATGTCCTCCAGGGACGCGGCGTCCGCCACGGCCTTGGGATACTTCTTTCCGGCGGCGGAGCGGTCCCGGACCAGATACTCCGCGCTGACCCCGGTCTCCCGCCGGACGATATAATCCCCCGGATCCACCTCCGTGCCCTTGCCGCAGCGGAGGATGCCGTATTGGTCCAGAAGCACGTCCTTCTCCTCCTCGAAGACGATCTTCCCCTGGTGGATCAGCACCACATAGTCGGCGATCTTCTGGATATCCGAGGTGATATGGGAGGAGAAGAACACGGAATGCTCCTCGTCCTGGATAAAATCCAGCAGGATGTCCAGAATCTCGTCCCGGATCACCGGGTCCAGGCCCGCCGTGGCCTCGTCCAGAATCAGCAGCCGGGGCCGGTGGGCCAAGGCTGCGGCAATGGACAGCTTCATCTTCATGCCCTTGGAGAAGGTCTTGACCCGCTTTCGCTCCGGCAGGGTGAAGCGCTTCAAATAGCCTCGGTACGCCTGTCCGTCCCAAACGGAATACACCCCGGAGAGGACTTTTTCCACGTCCAGAGGCGTGAAGACCTCCGGGAAATTGCAGGTGTCAAACACCACGCCCAGGTCGTTTTTCACGGCGGGGCCGGCGTGATCCCGGCCCAGAACCTCTACGGTTCCTCCATCCTTTTTCAGCTCGTTTAAAATCAGGTGAATGGTGGTGCTCTTCCCCGCGCCGTTTTCTCCGATAAAGCCCACGATGCGGCCCTGGGGCACCTGAAAAGACACGCGGTCCAGGGTAAAGCCCGGAAAGCGCTTGGTGAGGTCCCGGACCAAAATGCTGTTTTCCATACTCAGTCTCCTTCTTCATAAAACAGGGCGAGAATGCCCGTCAGCTTTTCCAGCGGAATGCCGCTGGACCGGCCCAGCTCCGCCGCCCTTTGCAGCAGCTCCTCCGCCTCCCGGAGCCGCTCCTCTCGGATGAACTCCTGGTTCTGGGCGGCCACGAAGCTGCCCTTGCCGGAGACGGTCTCGATGAAGCCGTCCCGAGTCAGGTCCTCGTAGGCCCGCTGGACCGTGATGACGCTGAGGTGCAGCTCCTTCGCCAGGGCCCGCATGGAGGGCAGCGCCTCTCCGGCGGAGAGGGTCCCGTCCATGATCTGGGTCTTGATTTGCTGGCAGATTTGTTCGTAAATGGGCCTGCCGCTGCTGTTGCTGATGAGAATGTCGATAGGATCGCCTCCTTGTACTGCTCGTACTGCGCGTACTGGCTTGATAAGTACACTATAGACGCTTGCGGGCCGTTTGTCAAGAGGGGAAATAAAAAAGAGGGGGAAATTTCCCCCTCCTGTTTGACTGGTTCAGCCGTCCTCTTCCTGGAGAACAAAGCGCAGTATATACACACTGGACTCCGGGTCGAACACCCCCACCACCTCCGGGGTGATTTCCAGCGGCTCCATGCCGTCTGCAATGTCCAGCCGCCAATCCTCCGAATTTAGCTCAAAGGCCCAGTCCGCCAAAAGCGCGCCGTCCTCGCCCGTCTTCATACCCGCCTCCAGCACCGTGGCCGTCGCGCCGGGATAGACCGTGTAGACCGGGTACTCCCAGAGCTCCGGGCCGCCGTCGTTGCTGAAACCCTGTCCAACCTCCTGGACATTGGTGATCTCGATTTTCAAACCGCCGTACTCAAACAGCACAGTTTCCCCCTTTGGCTGCTCCGAGGGAGCGAAGGCTGCCCAAAAGGCGAATATGGCCAGCACGGCGATGCCGGGGAACAGCAGGGACTTGTAGCGGTGGACCGGCCGCCGGGGCCGCTTTGTCGAACGCATGGAGTACGCTCCTTTCCACGTTAAGAAAAAAGAGAGGGGAGACCAGCTCCTCTCTCTTCATTCAACAGAATCTCACTTCGAGACGACGGACTTCACGACCTTGATCTCCCGGCCGTTGTAAGTACCGCACTCCTGGCACATTCTGTGAGGCAGGTGCATAGCACCGCATTTGGGGCACACGACCAGATTGGGGGCCGTCAGCTTCCAGTGGGAGCTGCGCCGTTTGTCCCGTCTCGCTTTGGATACTTTACCCTTGGGTACTGCCATTGTGACACCTCCTAATCATACAAAAAGGCGCGGAGCGCTTCTCGTTAATTCTTATCCAAAAGCGTTGCCAGGGCGGCCAGCCGGGGGTCCGGCTCCTTTTGGCAGGAGCAGGGGCCAACGTTCAGGTTGGCGCCGCACCGGGGGCACAGTCCCTTGCAATCTTCCGAACACAGTGTTTTGCTGTCCATTCCTAGGATGAAAGCCGTTCGGGCCAGGTCGCCCGCGTCCGCCTTTCCGTCCTCCAGCAGGACGATTTCGTCGCTCTCCCCGTTCTGGAGCTCTTCCGCCAGCATGCAGCGGTAAGAGACCTCTTTCTCCAGAAGGAACTCCTTCCCGCAGCGGTCGCAGACCGCGTCCAGGGTGGTCTCCGCCGTCAGGGCCAGCTCCAGCAGGTCCGCCGTGTTGCGGACCTCTCCCGTCACCTCCACCGGGCGGCTGACGGGCTTCCGGCCGTCAAACTCCAAGTCGGAGAGGTCCAGGGAGAACTGGAATTCCAAGTGCTTGCCGGGGGTATGCAGTATGGGCCTTACATCAATCAGCATAGTCTACCTCGCAACGATACCTTACGTATTATAAAGGATGCTTCCTCCGTTGTCAAACAATTTTTTCGTTTTTTCCGTTCTTTTTTAAAAGACCGCCTCACTCATCCCCGTCGTCGTTTTTAAAGGGCAGGGTAATGCCCAGGAAGGTGGGCCGGAAGCCCTTGCGAAGCTTGGCCTGCGGGGCGACGCTGTAGGCCTCCTTGGGCCACCGGGCGGCCCAGCCCGTCTGGAGCGCTTCCGCCAGGGGGGCGCAGAAGGGGTCCTCCAGCAGCATGGGGGAGAGGTAGCAGACGATCATCTGCTTGTCGTTCATCAGGGCCACCGAGCGGTTCCAGAATTTCTGACGGGCCCAGCCCCCGGCTATGCCGTCCAGCAGAGGCTCCGCCAACGCCGCCGCCTCTCCGGCGGAAAGCAGCGCCTCCCGGTAGAGCGGGGCGAAGCGCGCGCAGTATTCCTGGAAGGCCTTGTCGTATTCCTTCCCGGTAAAGCGGCTGATCCAAACCTTCCCGTCCTGAATGGCGGGCAGCAGGGGTGCGGTATTCACTTCGCTCATTGTACGATCTCCTTCTCCGGCGGGGCCTTTCCTCCCGCCTTAGCGTCTTTTGCAGAACATTCCGCAGACAAGACCAACCAGCAGTCCCAGTGCCAGCCAGGGAAATGCCGCGCCGAAAAACTCCGCTGCCATCTCGGTTTCCTCCTCTTTACAAGCTCCGGCAAAACAGGTATGATGGACAAAATACACGCAGGAGGTCCGCCATGCGGGAACTTACCATCGGAAAAAACGACGCCGGACAGCGGCTGGACCGCTTTGTCGCCAAAAACCTGCCGCTTCTGCCTCCGGCGCTTTTGCAGAAGTACATCCGCCTCAAACGGGTGAAGGTCAACGGCAGGGGGGCCAAGCGGGACGCCCGCCTCCAGTTTGGGGATGTTCTACAATTATATATCAACGACGAGTTCTTTGACAAGCCCAAAGAGGAAAATCTCTTCCTCTCCATCTTTCAGCCCCGGCTGAGCATCGTCTATGAGGATGAAAACCTCCTCCTGGTGGACAAGCGGCCGGGGCTGGTGGTCCATGCCGACGAGACGGAGAAGGTGAACACCCTCATCAACCACATTCAAGCCTATCTCTATCAAAAGCGGGAGTGGAGCCCCCGGCAGGAGAACGCCTTCGCCCCGGCTCTTTGCAACCGCATCGACCGGAACACGGGGGGGATTGTCATCGCCGCCAAAAACGCGGAGACTCTTCGGATCCTCAACGAGAAAATCCGGACCCACGAGCTGGAGAAATCCTATCTCTGCGCCGCCGTGGGCCGTCCCCGGCCCGCCGCGGGGAAGATTGAGGGCTTCTTGTTCAAGGACGAGGCGAAGAAGCTGGTGACCTTCCACCGCCGCCCCGTCCCCGGAGGGAAGTCCGCCGCCACGCTGTACAAGACGCTGGAGACGAGAGGGGAGCTGTCCTTGGTGGAGTGCCGTTTACTGACAGGGCGAACCCATCAGATTCGGGTGTCTATGGCGGAGATTGGCTGCCCGCTGCTGGGGGACGGGAAGTATGGAAACGGGGCCGTGAACCGGAAGTACCAGGAGACCCGGCAGGCGCTGTACGCCTACAAGCTGAGGTTCGCGTTTCCCGCCGGCGCGGGGATGCTGAATTATCTCCGGGGGAGGGAGTTCACAGTGGAGGACGTGCCGTTCAAGGAGAAGTACTTTCCCAAAGGTTGACGAAGCCCCGCCCCTTCGGGCGGGGCTTTCAGGCTGTCGAAAACGTGTTTTCGCCAGCCTGCGCAAGTTTTTCAAACCTTTAAAAAAGGTTTGAAAAACTTCTGATTGAAAACGAAAGGAACCCCTCCTGGGTTCCTCTCGTAACTCTCTTCCTTCCCGCTGCGTCAATCTTCTGCGTTTTTTGACACGCTGAGCCCCGCCCCTTCGGGCGGGGCTTTGTTCCCTCACGCAATCCCCAGTGCCGCCAGGGCGTCCCGGGTTTTCCGCCAGATTTCCAGCAGGGCGGCATGGCGGGCTTGGCCCGCCTCCGTCAGGCGGTAGTACTTCCGGGCCGGGCCGCCGGAGGTCTCCCCCTGATAACGCTCCGTGGCCCCCTCCCGGCAGAGCTGGCGGAGGATGGCGTAGATGGCGCTCTCCTGGGTGTCCGGAAACACCCCGTGGAGCTGGCGCAAGAGCTCGTAGCCGTACTGGTCCCCTCCGGACATCAGGTGGAGGAGGCAGAGCTCCAGGAGGTCGCGTTTCAGCATAGGGATACCCCCGTTCCCAGGAGGCCCACAAGAATAATGACCATGTATCGTATCACATAGGGCGTCTGCCATCCAGGCTGAAACTCCCGGAACATCCCCGTGTACATCTTCCACATGAACAAACACGCCACAGCCCCCGTTAAGCCCAGAACGTACACCGCCCTCCAACGCCGGTCCGCCAGACGGGCTTTTACCAGACCAATCATCCCAACCGTTCCGGCGGCAAGGGCATTCAGTCCAAGCGTCAGGCGATGAAGCCAGACACGCTCTTCAGGAAACAGGGCGTTGAGCAAATCCCACCGCTCCGCAAAAAGCGTCCAGGCCAGAAACGACACCCAGGCTATCCCCAACAGCAAAAGAATCAGCAATGGTACCACCCACTTAGGGAGCGTCTCTTCCTTTCTTCCATTGCGCCGAAACCAAACCAGCGCCAGCACCGTCCCCAAAGGAAGCAGCATCTCCGCATACCGTGGTGTCTGCATAAGGTCATTCAGGAACAGCCCAAACAGCCAGGACAGCTCACTCCGAACCACGCCGGCCGCCGGCAAAAGCACACAGGCCGACAAAACAAGAAACACCGCCAGCCACCGCCGGTAAGCCTTGGGCTGGGCCAGCTGGCGCATCGCCGCCCGGGGCGTTCCCAAATCCCGCCGCAGCTCCTCCCCGCTCCGTCCCTCCACAATCTCCCGGTAATCCTCCAAGACTTCCGCCGCCTCCGCCGGGGGCAGATACCACCGGGCCGCCCGGCTGAGCCGGGAGAGATAATCCCGCTTCATAAAACCGCTCCCTTCGACACTACTGCAAAATTATCAGTAGCCATTTTTTCCAGTATACTTCCCGGTCCGGCAAAAGTCAAGGAAACTACTGAAAAAAATTCAATAGTCTCCGCCCAACAATTCCCTTGACATTTCAGGGCGCTTCCGTTATCATGCAGGTATCGCTGAATTTCGACGGAAATTCAAATCTCAAGCGATGGAAAGAAGAGTTACAAGGAACAGCCGCGCCCGGTTGCCGTCGCTTTGATCAACTCAACCACCGGATCCCGCAGCGCGCTAAAGTTCTTTTGTTTCTTTTCTTTCAAGAAAAGAAACGGGGGAGGATACATGTCCAAAGAGTTGATTCGCCTGCGGGATCTCTGCATGGCGTACGACGACGAGCTGGTTCTCGATCATTTAAATCTTTATATCAATGACAAGGAGTTCCTCACACTGTTAGGGCCCAGCGGGTGCGGCAAGACCACCACGCTGCGGATTATTGGCGGCTTCACGACCCCAGGGTCGGGAGACGTTCTCTTCGACGGTGTGAGGATTAACGATGTCCCGCCCTACAAGCGGCAGATCAACACGGTGTTCCAGAAGTACGCGCTGTTCCCCCATCTGAACGTCTTTGAAAACGTGGCGTTTGGCCTGCGGATGCAGCGGAGGCCGGACCCCTCGGACCCGAAGCGGAAGGCCAAGCTCCCGGAGGAGGAAATCCGGGAGCGGGTTCTGGAGATGCTGGAGGCCGTCAGCCTCAAGGGTTTTGAAAACCGGCGGACGGACGCTCTCTCCGGCGGGCAGCAGCAGCGGGTGGCCATCGCCCGGGCGCTGGTGAACCGCCCCAAGGTGCTGCTGCTGGACGAACCGCTGGGCGCTTTGGACCTGAAGCTCCGCAAGGACATGCAGATCGAATTGAAGCGCATTCAGCAGCAGGTGGGCATTACCTTTATATATGTGACGCACGACCAGGAGGAGGCCCTGACCATGTCCGACACGATTGTGGTGATGGACCAGGGCTCCATCCAGCAGATCGGCACCCCTGAGGATATTTACAACGAGCCGAAAAACGCCTTCGTGGCGGACTTCATCGGCGAGTCCAACATCATCGACGGCATCATGGTCCGGGATAAACTGGTCCAAATGTACGGACGCCAGTTCCCCTGCCTGGACGGAGGCTTCGCGGAGAACGAGGCCGTGGACGTGGTCATCCGGCCCGAGGACATCGACATCGTCCCCGTGGAGCAGGGCCAGCTGACAGGCACCGTCACCAACGTCACCTTCAAGGGGATGCAGTACGATATCATCGTGGACTTCCGGGGCTTCAAATGGCTGATCCAAACCACGGACCACTCCCCCGTGGGGGCCCGTATCGGCATCAAAATTGACCCCGACGGCATCCACGTCATGAAGAAGAGCCGGTACTCCGGCCTGTACGGCGACTACTCCTCCTTCTCCGACGAGTACGACGAACTGGACGCGGCAGAGCCGGAGGAGGGCGGCGATGAAACCTAAGCTCTCCCGGTTCGCCATCCCCTATGTCATCTGGATGGCCCTCTTCGTCGTGGCCCCCATCGTGCTGGTGGTGGTCTACGCCTTTTCCAGCGACCTGGGCGGCTTCACCCTGGAAAACTTCTCCCGTATGGGGACCTATGCCGTGGTCTTTGGCCGGTCCTTCAAGCTGGCCCTCATCGCCACCTTTATCTGCCTCCTCATCGGCTATCCGGTGAGCTACGTCATGAGCAAGGAGGGGGAGAAATTCCAGCGGGCGGCCATGGTGCTCATCATGCTGCCCATGTGGATCAACTTCCTGCTGCGGACCTATTCCTGGATGTCCATTCTGGAGAATAACGGCCTTTTGAATCAGCTGTTTCAAAAAATCGGCCTCATCGCCCTGTATAACCGGGTATTCGGCACAGAGCTCTCGTTCTTTCCCATGATGAACACCCAGGGGGCGGTGGTGCTGGGCATGGTTTACAACTACCTGCCCTTCATGATTCTGCCCATTTATTCCGTCATCGTGAAGCTGGACGGCTCCCTGGTGGAGGCGGCCCGGGACCTGGGGGCGGACGGGCTGAACGTCTTTCGCCGGGTCATTGTGCCCCTTTCCCTGCCGGGGGTTCTCTCCGGCATCACCATGGTCTTCGTCCCCTCTGTCTCCACCTTCGCCATCAGCAAGATGCTGGGCGGCGGCACGGAGCTGCTTCTGGGGGACCTCATTGAGCAGCAGTTCCTGGGCGGGGCCTACAATCCCCAGCTGGGCGCCGCGATTTCCCTGGTGATGATGGTCATCGTCGTCGTCTGCATGGTGGTCATGAACCGCTTCGGCGAGGGCGAGGAACAGGCGGTGATGCTGTGAAAAAGAGCGGCCGCTTCGGAAGCCGGTCCCTGATGGCCCTGGTCTTCCTGTTTCTCTATGCGCCCATTCTGCTGCTGATTGTTTTCTCCTTCAACAAGGGCAACAGCAACACCGTCTGGACGGGGTTCTCCCTGGACTGGTACAGATCCCTGTTCCAGAACCGGCTCATTATGCGCAGCGTCTATACCACGCTTCTGGTCTCCCTGCTGGCGACGGCCATCGCCACGGTGGCCGGGACCTTCGCCGCCATCGGCTTCTACAGCCTGCGGAGGCGGTCCCGGACGGTGCTGAGCACCGTAAACAACATCCCCATGATGAACGCCGACATTGTAACCGGCGTGGCCATGTGCCTGTTCTTCGTGGCCTTCTTCGCCTTTTGGAGCGGCTTTGCCGGGTGGTTCAACCGCGTCCAGAGCATCGCCGTCCTGCCGGAGCGGCTGACCCTGGGCTTCGGCACGCTGCTCATCGCTCACGTCACGTTCAACATCCCCTATGTCATCCTCTCCGTGGGCCCCAAGCTCCGGCAGATGGACCGCAATCTGGTGGACGCGGCCCAGGACCTGGGCTGCACCTGGATGCAGGCTTTCTGGAAGGTCATCCTGCCGGAGATCAAGCCCGGCATTGCCTCCGGGGCCCTGACCGCCTTTACCATGAGCGTGGACGACTTCATCATCAGCTACTTCACTGCCGGGTCCTCCAGCTCCACTCTGGCCATGACCATTTACGGCATGACGAAAAAGCGGGTGACGCCGGAGATCAACGCCGTGTCCACCTTGCTGTTCGTGACGGTGCTGGCCCTGCTGGTGATTGTGAACCTCCGGGAGGCCCGGGCGGAGCGCAGCGGCGAGGCGCGCCGTCCCGTCTCCCGGAAGCTGACCCGGCTGCTGGACACGCCCCGGGGCCGCATGCTCCGCCGGGGCGCCGCCATCGCCCTGGCCGCATCCTTCCTGGTTGCCGTCGTCCTCCTCACCGGGGCCACCAACGCCCAGCCGGTGGTAAACGTGTGCAGCTGGGGCGAGTATATCGACGAGGACCTCATCACGCAGTTTGAGGAGGAGACGGGCATCATCGTCAACTACCAGACCGCCGAGAGCAACGAGGCTTTGTACTCCCTCCTCAAAAGCGGCGCGGGGGATTACGACGTCATTGTCCCTTCCGACTATATGATTTCCCAGCTCATTGAGGAGGATATGCTGGCGGAGCTGGACTACGGCCAGATTCCCAATTACGCCCTGATCTCCGACCGCTTCAAGGGCCTGACCTACGACCCCCAGGAGCGCTATACCGTCCCTTACGCCTGGGGCACCGTGGGAATCATCTATAACGAGACCATGGTGGACGAACCCGTCACCAGCTGGTCCGCCATGTTCGATTCGCAGTATGCCGGGAATGTACTGATGTTCCGCAATTCCCGGGACGCCATGGCCACGGCCCTGAGCTATCTGGGATACTCCCTGAATACCACCAGCGAGGCGGAACTTCGGGAGGCTTTCCAGCTCCTCAAGGACGCCAAGAACCAGGGCGTGTATCAGTCCTTCGTCATGGACGAGATTTTCCAGAAGCTGGAGGGCGGCAACGCCGCCATGGGCGCGTACTACGCCGGGGATTACCTCACCATGCTGGAGAACAACGAGGACCTTCGCTTCGTGGTTCCGGAGGAGGGGTCCAACTGGTTTATGGACGCCATGTGCGTGCTGAAGGACGCGCCCCATAAGGACGAGGCCATGGCGTGGATCAATTTCATCGCCTCCACCGAGGCGAACCTGGCCAACATGGACTATATCTGGTACGCTTCCCCCAACCAGGAAGCGCTGGAGCAGTATCCCGCTTACTACGAAGAGCTGTACGGGGAACCGCTGGACCCGGAGATGTACGATATCATTGCCGCCCCGCAGGAGGTGCTGGACCGCTGCGAGGCATATCTGGTTCTGCCCCTGGAGACCCGGAAGCTCTATAACGACCTTTGGACAGAGCTGGGGATTTGAGGAGGGCCTGCGCGCCCGCCGCTTTCCAGCCTCTGCGGATTTGAGAGAGGAGGATGAAGATGATTCTGATCGGAGCAAAATGCCAGCTGGAGCAGACCGTCACCCAGGAGCTCACCGCCGCCGCCGCGGGCTCCGGGACCCTGCCGGTGTTCGGCACGCCTTTTATGGCGGCCATGATGGAAAACGCGGCCCTGACCGTCTTGCAGCCCTTCCTGGAGGAGGGGCAGGGCAGCGTGGGGACCCGCCTGGACATCCGCCACGACGCGCCCACCCCCGTGGGAATGAAGGTCTGGGCGGAGGCGGAGATCACCGCCGTCTCGGAGAATGGAAAGATGGTGGATTTCCGGGTCTCCGCCTGGGACGAGAAGGGCCCTGTCGGCAGCGGCGTCCACACCCGGGCGATCATCTGGAACGAACGGTTTCTGGCAAAGTGCGCCGGGAAGCTGGAGCGCTGACCGCGCCGTCCGGATTCCGGTGTGAATGAAGGACACTCAGCGGCCGCGCGGGTGCGGCCGGAACAAGACCCCCTCCCCGGCGCTTCGGTTTTGGAAGCGCCGGGGAGGGCTTTTTTATTTGGAGCTCCCTCCGTTCCGCGCAGGGAGCTCCGCCTCCCGGCGTCTTTTCCGTAGGCGAAGACGCCGGAGGGACACTGGCAAGTTGCTTCACGGGAAAATGGTTGACACTGTAGACTAACTGTGTTAAACTATGTCTACAACGTAGACAAGGAGGCGGAGAATATGGAACACGTCAAATTGACCGCCGGCGAGTGGAACGTCCTGAGCTGCCTGTGGGAGCAGAGCCCCCAGACGGTGATGCAGATCGTGGGCGAGCTGGAGCGGGCCGTGGGCTGGCACAGGAGCACCACCATCACCACCCTCCACCGCATGGAGGCCAAAGGGCTGGTGCGCTGCCAGCAGGCCGGCCGGGGGACGGCCTACGTGCCCCTGGTGAAGCGGGAGCAGGCGGAGATGGCCGAGACCCGGAGCTTTCTGGACCGGGTTTACCAGGGCAGTGTGGGGATGATGATGAGCGCCATGGCCCGGCGGCAGGAGCTGTCCGGCGACGAGATCGCGGAACTCCGGGCGATTCTGGACCAGGCGGAGAAGGGGGAGCTTTCATGAGCGTGGTTGTGTTGAACTGGGTGTGGACGGCAAGCCTTTTGATTCTGGCGGTTCTTCTGCTCCGGGCGGCCTTCGGGCGGCGGATCAGCGCCCGGCTGCGGTATGCCCTGTGGGCGGCGGTCCTGGTGCGGCTGCTGGTGCCGGGACAGCTCTATACCGCCCCGGCGGAGGTGCCCCGGGTATTTCCGGAGCCCCCCGCGCTCCAGGCGCTTCCCCTGACGCAGGGGGCCCCGGCGAAGGAGACGGGAACCGTGCCCGGCGGAGAGGGCGGCCAGCCTGTCCAGGTTCTTCCCGGGCCCGCCGGAGAGGAATCCGCCTCCGCCGTCCCGGAGGGGCGAAGCCCTGGGGACCTGGCGGCTCTGCTGGGGGGAATCTGGCTGGCAGGTTCGGCGGCGGCAGCGGCGGCGTTTCTCATTTCCAATGGGAGCTTCGCCCGGCGGCTGCGGCGGCTGCGGGTCCCCCTGGAGGCGGAGTGCCCCCTGCCGGTCTACAGGCTGGAGGGCCTGCCGTCCCCCTGTCTGTTCGGCGTTTTCCGCCCGGCGGTGTACGTCACCCCCGAGGCGGCGGCGGACCCTGTGACCCTCCGCCATGTGCTGGCCCACGAGACGGCCCATTACCGCCAGGGGGACCACATTTGGACCCTTCTCCGGTGCGGGGCGGCGGCGGTCCACTGGTGGAATCCGCTGGTGTGGCTGGCGGCGGCGCTCAGCCGCCGGGACGCGGAGCTTGCCTGTGACGAGAGGGCGCTGAAGCGCCTGGGAGACGGGGAGCGGCGGGCCTATGGCAATACGCTTTTGGCCCTGGTCACCGCCGGCCCCCGGCCTGGGGACCTGCTGCGCTGCGCCACCACCATGACGGGGAGCAAGCGCAGTCTCCGGGAGCGGGTCAGCCGCATCGCCCGGACGCCGAAGCGCTGGCTGTGGGCGGCGGCGCTGTCCGCATTGCTGGCGGCGCTGGTGTGCGCCTGTTCCTTCGCCAAGACGGCGGAGACAGGGCCGGAGACGGAGGACGGCCCTTTGACGGCGGAGGAGCTGGAGCGGTTCAACAACGAGGTCTTCAACGGCGAGGGCTTCAATATGATGAACCAGTTCCTGTTCCAGGCTGTGGAGGCCCCCAAGGATTACAAGCAAATCGACCTCTACCAGCTCTTCTACAACGGCATTGGGACCTTCTCCTGCACTGAGGAGGAACGTCAGGCTGTGGCCAACGCGGCCTGGGGCGGCGAGGACCCGGGAGTTGATCTGCTCAAGTGCTCCGCCGGAGAGATGGACAAGGTCCTGCGGGAGTACCTGGGCCTGTCCCTGGAGGAGACGGACAAACGGGGCCTGGACCGGTTCACCTATCTGGAGGAGTACGACGCTTATTACACCTTCCACGGCGACACGAATTATCCCGGAGACGTCACCTTTACCTTCGGCGAGCGGAGAGACGGGGCGGTTCTGCTGTACTATGAGGGCAGCGGCTTCCCGGGGCTCAGCAGCGGAAACGGAGAGATGACGGCTGTGACAGACGGTCCTGCCTGCGTGACGCTGGAGGAGCGAAGGGACGGCGGCTATCGCTTCCTGACCAACTGGCGGTATGATCCCCCCGCCGTCCCCACGGCCTACCCGGCCTGGGACCCGGAGCGGGTCATCTCTCTGGATGGGCTGGAGCCCTACAAGTCCTGGAAAGACATGGAGCCGGATACCGTGCCCGCAGATACCATGGGGGAGGTCCTCTGCGCGGAGACGCTGGGAGACGGCACGGAGGTGGTCTGCTATTGGGAGCCGGACCATCTGACCAACCCGGACCACGCGTACACGAAATACTGGGCCATCCGCCGGGGGGACCGTCTTCTGCGGTTCTGCCAGGAGGATAGCGGCTATACCGACGGGTATACCGCAGGCGCGTTCGAGCAGGTCCTGGGCCGGGAGGGGTTTTGGATTGCGTGCCCCCGGGGCGCGGCCTACCAGGCCCGCGACTACTATGTATTGGACGAGGGCGGGGTCCCCCGTCCGCTGGCGGACTGCGCAAACGAGGTGACGGAGCTGGACCTGGACGGCAACGGGGAGAAGGAGCTGGCGTGGACCTACCACGGCGGCGGAGAGACGTACCTGTACTTCCGGCGGGACGGCGCGCTGTATCTGGCCGATATCCGCGCCCTGGTAAGCGAGGCGTGGCCGGAGGCGAAATATGTGAGTTTCGGTTCCTGGGACCCGGCCAGCCGCGCGCTGTCCTTCTCCGCCGGAGTGCCCCTCTCCGGCACGGACCGTACGGTCACCGCCTTCCGGACGATGTGGTTCGACGGAGAGAACCTGCGGCTTTATAAAGACGAAAGCGGCTATACGGACCACATGGCCAACGGTCTGGAGGCCCTTCCGGCGGACGTGCTGGCGGCGGCCCGGGATTTTGCGGAGGAGCGGTTCAACGCCCTGGCGGCGGAGGGCTTCGGCGCAGACGGCTCCGGGAGCTACGACGAGGAAAACTTCGGCCCCGGGAACGTGGTCTGGGACGACTGGCGCGTCACCGGCCTCAGCGGACCCTGGTACGAGACGGCGGGGGACCTCCGGGTGGAGGTCTGGAGCGTCAGCTACGAGACCCACACCGCCACCCCGGACCGGGTCATACTGGCGGGCGGGTCCTATATGGGAGAGGACGGCTGGTGCATGATCGGCTATCCCGGCCGCGACTACCTGTACTTCCGATGGGACGGGGAGGGAAGCCGGACCTATCTGTTTTCCAAGATGGAAAACGACTGCGCCCCCGGCGCGGAGCTGTTTCAGGAGGATTTGGTGAGCGCCCTGACGGAGCAGGGGCTTTTGGACCCGGCGGCTGCCTTGGCGGGGAACTGACCGGCGGAGGCCGCAGGTTCGCGGGCTTTGGCTGCGGCGTGCGGTTGAACCGGAGGGAATCTTTCAGAAGACGCTTGACATGGAGTGAACTTCAAGCGATATAATGAACCGCCGGAAACCAATTTTGAAAGGAAGGATCAGGATGGCAGAAAAACAGACGGCAGGAAGAGACCTTTTAGGCGATCTCGCCCCGAAATTCGCGGAGCTGAACGACGACGTCCTTTTTGGGGAGGTCTGGTCGAGGGAAGAACAGCTCTCTCCCCGTGACCGCAGCATGATTACCATCGCGGCGCTGTTCTCGGCAGGACTGTATCCGCAGCTGAAATCCCATCTTGCCATCGGCAAGGCCCACGGCGTCACCAGGCAGGAGGCCGTGGAGCTTGTGACCCAGCTGGCCTTTTACTGCGGCTGGCCCAAGGCGTGGAGCACCTTCCCGCTGATTCGGGAGGTTTACGGCGAGGACGGCGGCACAGACCCCAGCCGGCTGTCCTGCTTCCCCGTGGGAGAGAAGAACGACGCCTTCGCCCAGTATTTCATCGGGCAGAGCTATCTGGCTCCGCTGTCCACCCGGCAGGTGCCGGTGTTCAACGTGACCTTTGAGCCGGGATGCCGGAACAACTGGCACATCCACCACGCCTCCAGCGGCGGCGGGCAGATGCTGATCTGCGTCAGCGGCCGGGGCTGGTATCAGGAGTGGGGACAAAAAGCGCGGGAGCTGCACCCGGGCGACGTGGTGAACATCCCCGCCGGAGTCAAGCACTGGCACGGCGCGGCCAAGGACTCCTGGTTCCAGCATCTCGCTCTGGAGGTCCCTGGCGAGGATGGACGTGCCGAGTGGTGCGAAGCGGTGGATGAGGAGCAGTATAACCGTTTGAAATAAGGCGGGAGACCGCCTTCGAACCGAGGAGCGGCGGACAAAAGGGCTGAGGGTTTCCCCTCAGCCCTTTGCCTGTCTATGGATGCGGTCTTTCAGCCGGATGCTCCTCCGCAAGCTCGCATCTTCCGGTTTCCCGGCGGAAGAGAAGGGCGGTCCGGAGAGGTCACTGGTAGAGCTTTATGGACAGCGGGATAGAAAGCGCCGTTCCCGCCGCCGCCCCAAGGGGAAGCAGCGCCATCAGGGGAATGGGCAGGCTGGGAAGCTCATCCACCACGTCCACGAGAACCCCGATGGATACCACCACGCCAAAAAGCACCACCATAAAAATCATCCTTCCCCGCTCCACGCCAAAGCGCAGCACCGCCGGCAAGGTGATATCCAAGGAGATGATTCCCAGGCAGAGGCTCGCCAGCAGGGTGAGAACGCTGGGCCCGTTCCCTGAAAAAATCCCCGACGCCGCCTGCACCGCCAGGCAGAACACCCCCGACGCCGCCATGCAGATCCAGCCCAGCACGTACTTGCTCAGCACGATGTCCCGCTTGGAGTAGGGCATCATGGCCGCCAGCTGGTTCCAGTGGCTCCGCTCGTCATAGGCCATGGCCGTATAGGGCAGCATGGAGCACCAGACCACCAGGAACATCGTATAGAACGCGCTGTTCACCATGGACAGCAGCACCAACACCAGGACAAAAATTTTCATCTGCTTCCAGATCACATAGAAATCCTTCTGTACCAGCGCCTTCATCATTTTGCTCCTTTCACCATAAAGAGAATGATATCCTCCACGCTGGCCCGCTCCAGCTCCAGCGCCGCAGGGACTTCGTCCCGCCGGACCAGGGCCCGCACGCCGCCGTAGCCGCTGGCCTCCCGGCCCATGACCGCCTCCTCCCGAAGGCTCTCCAGCTGCTCCGCCGTCCCGGTGAAGATGCCGTAGGCCTCCAGAAGCTGGTCCTTTTCGTCGCAGAACAGCAGCCGCCCCTGGTGCAGGAAGGCAATGTAGTCGCAGAGCTTTTCCAGATCGCTGAGGATGTGGGAGGAGATCAGAATGGAGTGGTCCTCCTCCCGGGTGAACTCGTTGAAAATCTCCAGCACCTCGTCCCGGACAATGGGGTCCAGGCCGCTGGTGGCTTCGTCCAGAATCAGGAGCTTGGGCTGGTGGCTCAGGGCCACGGCAATGGCCAGCTTCATCTTCATCCCCCGGGAGAAGTCCTTGAAGGGTTTTTTCTCCGGCAGGCCGAAGCGGCGGAGAAACCCCTCGTAGGTCCCCTGCTCCCAGCGCCGGTAGGTGCCCGCCATGACCTTTCCGACTTGGACGGCGGTGAGGGTCTCCGGGTAATACGCCTCGTCCAGGACGACGCCCACGTCCTCCTTGACGGCCCGGAACTCCGGGGAGGCCGCGTCCACGCCCAGGACCCTGACGGTTCCGCTGTCGGGGCGGAGGGCGTTCATCAAAAGGCGGATGGTGGTGGATTTGCCCGCGCCGTTCTCGCCCACCAGACCGCAGATGGTGCCGCTTGGCACCGCGAGGCTCAGGTCCTGGATGGCAAAGCCGGGAAAGCGCTTGTGGATGTGGTTCAGTTCAATGGCGTTCATAGGTTCTCCTCCTCCAACAGGACGCGCAGCATATCGAATAGTTCCTCCACTGTCAGGCCGCAGCCCTTCGCCAGCGCGGCGGCGGCGGACAGGTGGTCCTCCAGCTCCTTGAGCTGCTGTTCCCGGATCAGGTCCAGATTTTTCTCCGCCACAAAGCAACCCTTCCCGGCCACGGTGTACAAAAAACCCTCGGCCTCCAGCTCGTCATAGGCCCGCTTCGTGGTGATGACGGAGATTTTCAGGTCCTTGGCCAGGGCCCGGATCGAGGGCAGGGCCTCTCCCGGCGTCAGCGTTCCCGCGATGATCTGCGCCTTCAGCTGGGCGTAAATCTGCTCGTAAATGGGCTGGTTGACGGTGTTGCGGATGATGATCTCCATGGAAGTTCCTCCGTTTCACTGTTCATATACAGTATACACGGAATGAACAGTTTGTCAAGGCACTCCGCAAAAAAATTTTTGCCTAGGCAAGCTCCCGCCATTGTGGTATACTACCCCTGAAACGAAAGAAAGGGGACATGCCCATGGAGACAGTCAGCGGCGTGAGCAACTGGAGGCTGGTGTTCCGCCGGGAGGCGGACGGCGTCACCCTGCTGCGGGCCCAGACCTGTGACGCGCGGGCGGTCCTGCCGGAGCGGATTCTGGACCTGCCGGTGACGGCGCTGGGGAACCACGCCCTGGCTCCCGGCCGGCGGGACGGGGAGGGGGAGACCCTTCTTGTAACCTGCGGCCCCTCCGAACCGCCGGAAACCTGGGACAACCAAACGCTTCAGGACCTGACTCTGCCGGAAGGATTGACCCGCCTGGGGGACTACGCTTTGTTAAACTGCTCCGCACTGAAAACTCTTCGTATTCATGACGGCATAACCAGCTGGGGCGGCGGGGCGCTGATGAACTGCCGCAGTCTGGACACCCTCCATCTGACCCGGACGGGCCCGAACCAGGGGGAGGCCCTGGCCTGGTTTGTGGAGGAGCTTTCCCGGGAATTGGACGTGAGCATTTACGGCCCCGGGGAGGAGACGGTCCGGCTCCTTTTTCCGGAGTACACGGAGCTCTATGAGGAGAACTGCCCCGCCCATCATTTTGACTACTTCATCTCCGGCGCGGGCTATCCCTATCACCACTGCTTCCGGCGGAAACGGCTGTCCCTCCAGGCATACGACGCCCTCTGGCGGGACTTTTTGGGCATGGAGCACGACGCGTCCGCCGCCCTCCGGCTGGCCTGGTACCGCCTCCGCTGGCCGGCGGAGCTGTCGGACGCGGCGGCGGAGGGCTACCGCTCCTATTTGAACGCGCACGCCGGAGACGCCCTCCGCCTGCTGCTGTCGGAGAAGGGTGGGGCGGACCTCCCCTTTCTGTTCAACCAAATCTGTCCGGACCGGGAAAGTCTCTCCGCCGCCTGTGCCCTGGCCCGGGAGCGGGGGAACACGCCGGCTTTGGCGGTGCTGCTGGAGGAGGAGCACCGGCGCTTTCCCGCTGGAATGGAAAAATCCTTTACACTGTAGAAGGACCAATGCCTATGGAACAAACGGACTTTGCCGGGATTGGGCAGGACATTCTCTTTGCCTCCCGGAACGAGCTGTATATGAGCCTTCCCTATCTGGACGCGGCGCTCTGCGCCCTGGCCTTCGCCCCCGGAGGCGGCGTGACGCTGTCCCTGGCCACCGACGGCGAGACGCTGTACTACGACGGCTCCTGGCTGGCGGAGCGCTATCTCCGCAGTCCGGTTCTGACCAACCGGGCCTATCTTCATGTCGTTCTCCACTGCATGCTCCGGCATCTGGGAAAAAAGCGGGGCAAGGTCCCGGAGCTGTGGGACCTTGCCTGTGACACGGCGGTGGAGAGCCTTTTGGACGAGCTGGACTACCCTTGCCTGAACAGCGGGGGGGCGCCCCTGCGGCAGAAGTTCTGCGGCGAGTGCCGGCAGGACATGCCGGTGCTGACGGCGGAGGGCGTCTACCGCCGTCTGCTGCGGCTGCATTTGCCGGAGTACGAGACCGCGCGGCTTCAGCGGGCCTTTCTGGCGGACGACCACGGCCTCTGGGACATGGAGGGGCGGGATGGGGAGGAGCAAAACCGCCGCCAGGACCAGAAGTGGCGGGACCTCTCCGGCAAGACGCAGACGGGCCTGGAGACGGTCCTCTCCGACAAGGGGGCCGGCGGAGAGGCCGTGCTGGAGCAGGTCCGGGCTGCGGTCCGGGACGACGTGGATTACCGGGCCTTCCTCCGCCGCTTCGCGGCTCCTAAGGAGATCGCGGCGGTGGACGGGGACGCCTTTGACTATGGCTTTTATACCTACGGCCTCCGGCTCTATGGAAACATGCCCCTGGTGGAGCCTCCGGAGACTCGGGAGGAGAAGCGGATCGAGGACTTCGTCATTGCCCTGGACACCTCCATGTCCACCTCTGGAGAGCGGGTCCGGCAGTTTCTGGCCTGCACCTACGCCATTTTGCGAAGCGCAGGGACCTTCACCCGAAAGGTCAACATCCGCGTTCTCCAGTGCGACGACCAAATCCGGGCGGACGACGTTATCCACGACCTGGAGGGCCTGCGGGGTTATATGGAGCATTTTCAGCTCACCGGCGGCAGCGCCACAGATTTCCGCCCGGTGTTTGCGCACGTGGCAAAGCTTCAGGAGGCGGGGGCCTTCACCAGTCTTCGAGGGCTGGTGTACTTCACCGACGGCATGGGGATTTACCCGGAGAAGCGCACGCCCTACGAAACGGCGTTCATCCTTCTGGGAGAGCCGCCGCTCAGCGTGAAAACGCCCCCCTGGGCCATCCGCTTGGTCCTGGAAGCCCCAGACCTGGACCGGGCGGCGGCGGAGCTGCCGGAGGAACTGGACCTGGACGAACTGCCGGAGCTTTAAAGGAGGTATCATGCTGCCTGAAATTGTGAACCGGCGCAGTATCCGGTCCTATCGACCCAAGCCCGTCCCCAAAGAGGATATCGAAACCATATTGCGGGCGGGCGCGCTGGCCCCGTCATCAAAGAACCGCCAGCCCTGGCGCTTCACCGTTGCGACTGGAACGGAAAAAGCGGCGGCGCTGGCCGTTATGGCCCGGGGGCTGGCGGAAGAAATCCGCCGTCCCCTTTTGCCGGAGAGCGCCCAATTCCTCAGCGGAGCGGAGCGGACGCTGGCCGTCATGGAACAAGCTCCGGCGATTATCTTTGTCACGAACCCTCTGGGCCAGGACCCAAGGCGAGCGCGGACCACAGACGAATGGGTCTTCGAGCTTTGCAACGCCCAATCCCTGGGAGCGTGCCTGGAAAACATGACGCTCCAGGCCGCGGCGCTGGGTCTGGGCAGTCTCTGGATCTGCGATACCTTTTTCGCTTACGACGCGCTGAATGTATGGCTGGGCGGACAGGGAACCCTGGCGGCGGCCCTGGCTTTGGGCTATGCCGCCGAAAGCCCGCCGCCCCGTCCCCGGAAGCCGCTGGAAGAGCTGGTGAAATGGAGAGAGTAAGCGCACAGGGTGTTCTACCGCCAAGCCAGCGGCAGCGAAAAAAGAAGCCAGTCGATTCGACAACCACCAACCCCCGCCTGCACCGAGCCGCGGGCAGGGACATTCGTACCTGAAACCCCGCCCCAGGCGCGTCCCCGTCCCCGCATTAAAAGCGCTTTTTCTCTTTTGGACCGTGCACGGCCCGTTTTCTCTTTTTGGCGCAACCAAAAAGAGAAAATGGGGGGTGCAAAGGACCAGCCATCTTCATGGCTGAAATCCCCCCCCCCGCCCGCCAGGGCGAGCAACCGCCCCTCCCCCCGGGAGAACAGGAAGGAACCACACCATGAACATCAAACAAGCCAAACAAGAAATCACCAACACGCTAAAAGCCTACCTGGCCAAGGACTCCCTTGGAAACTACCGGATTCCCCCCATACGCCAGCGGCCCATTCTTCTGATGGGCCCTCCCGGCGTGGGCAAGACCCAGGTGATGGAGCAGATCGCCGCCGAGACCGGCGTGGGCCTGGTGGCATACACCATCACCCACCACACCCGCCAGAGCGCCGTGGGCCTGCCCTTCATTGAAAAACGAACCTACGGCGGAGAGGAGTACTCCGTCACCGAGTACACCATGAGCGAGATACTGGCCTCCGTTTACCAGCTCATGGAGAGAACCGGCCTTCGGGAGGGCATCCTCTTCCTGGACGAGATCAACTGCGTCTCCGAAACGCTGGCGCCCATGATGCTGCAATTCCTCCAGTGCAAGACCTTCGGCAACCAGCGCCTGCCGGAGGGGTGGCTGATCGCCGCCGCCGGGAATCCGCCGGAATATAACCGCTCCGTCCGTGAGTTCGACGTGGTAACCCTGGACCGGGTGAAGCGCATGGACATCCAGGAGGACTTCGCCGTCTGGAAGGAGTACGCCCGGGGGAAGGGGCTTCACGGAGCGGTGCTCTCCTATCTGGATATCAAGAAGGAGAACTTCTACCGGGTGGAAACCACGGCGGAGGGCGTCCAGTTCGCCACCGCCCGGGGCTGGGAGGACCTGAGCGAGCTGCTGACGGTCTACGAGAGCCTGGGCCTCCGGGCGGACCGGGAGGTGGTGGGGCAGTATATCCAGATGCCCCGGATTGCCCGGGACTTTGCCAACTACCTGGAGCTCTATCATAAATACCAGGATATCTATCACGTGGATGAGATTCTCAGGGGCGCCTGGAGGCCCGTCACCGTTCGGGAACTCCGGGCCGCCCCCTTTGACGAAAAACTCTCCGTCATGGGCCTGCTGCTCTCCCGCCTGTCCGAGGCGGTGCGGGACGTCCGCCGGCAGGACGCGCTGTGCGAGGGGCTCCACGCCGTCCTGGCGGAGTTCAAGGGGACGCTCTCCGCCGGGGAGAAGCCCTGGGAGATATTGGACTCCCAGGCCCGCCGCCTTCGGGAGGAGCTGAGGCGGGCCCGGGACGCGGGACAGTTGGAAAAACAGAGACAGACGCTGATTCAGCTGGAAGTGGGCGTCTTGGAGGATTACCGCCGCCGCCTTGCCGGGGAGGGCCTGGCTGCTCCGGAGGCGGCCATGGAGGCGGTCCGGGAATGGTTCGGCGGCGAGGTGGAAAAGCGGGCCGCCCTGGCCCGGGGGGCCAGGGCGGAACTGGATCATACCTTCGCCTTTCTTGAGGAGACCTTCGGCCAGGGACAGGAGCTGGTGCTCTTCGTCACCGAGCTCACCGCCGGACCGGACACCAGCTGGTTCATCGAGCAGTTCGGCTGCGACGCCTACTTCCGTCACAACCGGGAGCTGCTGTTTGACGATACCCGCCGCCGCATCCGGGAGAATATTGAGTTCGCCAGACGGGCGGAACAGGAGGAAATCCATGACTGAGGATATGAAACGCATTGAGGCCGTGCTGGACGAGAAGGTCCGTCCCGCCCTCCGTGCCCACGGCGGGGAGATCGCCGCGGACCGCCTGGAGGACGGCGTGCTGTACGTGAAGCTGCTGGGCCAGTGCGCCGGGTGCCCCTCGGCGGACCTGACCAACGAGACCATCGTGGAGGCGGAGCTTACCGCCGCCCTGCCGGATCTGGTGCGGAAGGTGGCGGTCATACAGACGGTCAGCGACGAGCTGTGGGAGCAGGCCAAGCGCCTCCTCCGGGATCACCATCTGTAAGGCCGCCCTCCGCGCCGCCGTCACCCCTCCTTTTCCATCATGATCTCCAGAATGGTCCGGTCCGTTTGTACCATCCCCGGCGTGCTCACCCGGCCCATGCTGCGGATGGCCTCTTCCGGCGTCGCGCCGCAGATGCCGTTGGTGGACAGGAGGACCACGCCTTCCATAGCCAGGTGGGCGCACATCAGCGCCGCGTTGGCCGCGGTGGCCAGCTTCAGCGCGCAGCCTATTTTTCCGCCGTCGCAGACCATGCCGGTAAGGTCCCCGCTCATGTTGATGATTGTCCCGCCAATCTGTTCGTCGCTTCCGCCCATGAGCCAGACCATGGCGGCGGATGCGGCGGTAGCGGCGGAGACGCCGCAGCCGCAGGCGGCGGACAGCTTCCCGGTGAAGAGCTTGATGTAGATGTTCAGAGTGTGAGAAAAGGCCAGGGCCTTTACCAGCTGCTCGCTGGAGGAGCCCAGATGCCGGGCCATCTCCGCGACGGGGATGACGGCGGTGATGCCGTGGTTCCCGCTGCCTGCGCTGCTCATGACCGCGTAGGGACAGCCGCTCATGCGCCCCTCGGCGCTGCTGGCCACCCGGGTCATGATCCGGCTGAACAGGTTGTCCCCCAAGTCGCCGGAGGCCATTTGCCGCTTCAGCGCCCCGGCGATGCCAATGCCGGGATCGTGCTCCAGGCCGTAGTCCGCCAGACCCTCGTTCAGTTCCACGCCCTCCAGCATGAAGGCCAGCTCCTCCTGGGAGCACTGCTCCACCAGGGCCCGGATTTCCGCCACCGTCATGGTTTTCAGCCCGTCATGGAGCGCGTCGCCGCTCCCGGGAGACCAGGGCTTCTCCAGCAGCACCTCGTGGTTCCGCTTGGTGAGGATGATGTTGGAATGCGTGCCCCGGATGATGCTGAGGCCCGCGCCGGCGGTGGTGATGACCTCCGCCCGGGCGTAGAGCTGGGCCTCTCCGTGCTGGATGGACACCGCTACCTGGCGGTTCTCCACCAGCGCGACGGCTTGGGCGGAAATCGCGTCGTTCAGGTCCTCCAGAAGCCGCAGACCTTTCTCCGGGTTGCGCAGGCTGGCGCCCAGGGCGGCGGCGTACTTCAGCCCCACTCTGGAAAAGCCCGGAATTCCCACGCTCATGCCGTTTTTGTAGATGCCGGGGTTGACCTCCAGCTTGACGGAGACGATTTCGCCGCCAATGGCGCGGCAGGCGTCTGCGGCGGCCAGGGCCACGCAGACCGGCTCGGTACAGCCCAGGGCGGGAACGACTTCCTGGCGCAGCAGCGTGATGAGTTCGTTTTTGGTAATCATACGGATGCTCCTCTCTGTCAAATGGTTTGGACTTGCTTTCTTCCTTGTGGAACTAATAAAGCAATTTTTGTGCCAGATCGTTTGCCTGAAAAACCCTTGTAATCCGACGGTATTTGTGGTTAACTGGTTAAAGAAATAGGTCGAAGTTTGGAAAGGGGAGGACCGCTATGCCGCCCAAAAAGAAAATTTCCGTCATCGCCCTGGACCCCAGGGCGGGGGAGTCCTACAAATCCGACATTGCCAAGCTGTTCGCGGATGCGGCGGACATCTCCGTCTTCTCCATGCTGGATGGCAGCGCCGCCGGGGTGCTGGACCGGGCGGACCTGTTCGTAGCCTCCACCGACGCCTACGGCTCTCCGGAGGAGCTGATGCGGCACATTCCCATCGACAGCCAGACCATGGCCATCGAGGTGTCCTTCCGCTGGAGCGAGCTGCGCAGGCTGAAGGAGCTCCCGGCGGGCAGCCGGGTGCTGTTTGTCAACATGACCCAGACCATGGCGCGGGAGGCCATCGCCCAGCTGGAGCAGTTCGGCATCACCCATATTCATTGGATTCCCTTCTACCCCGGCGCACCGGAGGTTCCGGATGTTCACATTGCCGTCACGCCGGACGAGCTGCGCTACGTCCCTCCGGGGATGGAGACGGTCATCGACTTGGGCCAGCGGGTGTGCACCTCGGGCATGATGATTGAGATTGCCCTCCGGCTGGGGCTGGAGTCCCTGCTGGAGGGGCCCGCCTTTCAGGAGTATGCCCAGGCGGTGGCCACCAGCAACTACAGCTTTGACCGGATGTTCGCCCGGTCCATCCGCCTGGAGAGCCAGTTCCATATTTTAATGGAGAGCCTGGAGGACGGCGTGGTGGGCGTCAATGAAAAGGGGGAGATCTTCGCGTGCAGCCGCCACGCCGAGGAGATGACCCTGGTCAGCGCCTCCCTGGTGCAGGGCCGGCGGTGCGAGGAGGTGTTTCCCTACATCCCCTTCGCCCGATGCCTGCAAAGCCGCCAGACCTTGCCGGTGAAGGCCGTCAAGGTCAGCGGCGTAAACCTCAGCGTGGAGGTGGTTCCGGTGATCCGGCAGAACGCCTGCATCGGGGCCTTCGCCCTGCTCCAGCGGTTCAACGACGTTGAGGCCCGGCAGAGCGAGCTGCGCAGCCAGCTCTTCCACAAGGGTCACTGCGCGAAGTACAGCTTCGCCGACGTCGTGGGCCAGTCGGAGGCGATTCGAAAGACCAAGGATACCCTGAGCCGCATGGCCCGCAGCGAGAGTCCGGTGCTGCTGATCGGCGAGACGGGCACCGGCAAGGAGCTCTTTGCCCACGCCGTCCATCAGGCCAGCCGCCGGGCGGAGGGCCCCTTTGTGGCCATCAATGTGGCGGCCTTCCCGGAGAACCTGCTGGAGAGCGAGCTGTTCGGATACGAGGAGGGGGCCTTTACCGGGGCGAAGAAGGGCGGGCGGCCCGGCCTCTTCGAGTTGGCCCACGCGGGCACGCTGTTTTTGGATGAGGTGGAGGGCATGAGCCCCGCCCTTCAGATCAAGCTTCTCCGGGCGCTCCAGGAGCGGGAGGTCATGCGGGTAGGGGGAAACCGGATTATCCATGTGGACGTCCGCGTGGTTTCCGCCACCAACGAGGCCCTGGAGCAGAAGGTCCGGGAGGGCTCCTTCCGCCGGGACCTGTACTACCGGCTCAGCACGCTCCCCGCTCTGATTCCGCCCCTGACGGAGCGGGGCGGCGACATTTTTTTGCTGACGGAGCATTTCCGCCGGGAGTTGGGAGGCTCCTTCCGTCTGACGGAGCCGGTGAAGGACTTCTTCCGCCGCCACACCTGGCCGGGCAATATCCGGGAGCTGCGGAACGCCGTGGAGTACTTCATCTATACCGGCCATCCGGACATTGGCCTGGAGGACCTGCCCCCCACGCTGTTCCTCTCCGGCGTTCCGCGCCCCTCCGCTCCGGCGGAGGCGGAGGTCTCCGACGGCTTTTCCTTTATCCTTTCCCAGCTTTACGCCGCCTCCGAGTCCGGCGCCTCCACAGGCCGGGAAGCGCTGCTGCAAAAAGCCCGGGAAGCGCACATCCCCCTCTCCCAGAGGGAGGTGCGGGACATCCTGTCGGACATGGCGGCCCGGGGGCTGGTCCGGGTCAGCCGGGGCCGCGGCGGCAGCCGCCTGACCGGCAAGGGGCGGGCGCTCTGGGAAATGGGTCAAAGATAAACTTATTTGACCAATATATCAAGTTTAACCAAAAGGCGGCCCGCCGCAAAGCGGGAGCAGGATTTCCTCCTGCGTGAACCCCCGGGATGGACCTTGGCAATTTGCTGAATCCGTCCTGGGGGTTTTGTGCGTCCCTCTAAATCCGCTGGAATTTTCCGGCAAACACGTTCGGCTCGTCTGATTTGGCACGATTATTGCTATAATAATTTGCCAAACGACGCGGACATACGATTCATACAGAAAGGAAGCGAGAGTATGCGATACGATTTTGACCAAGTGGTGGACCGGACCGGGAACCTCTCCGCCAAGTACGACGAGCGGGTCAAGAAGTTCGGCAGGGACGACGTGATTCCCCTGTGGATCGCGGACATGGACTTCAAGACCGCCCAGCCTGTCATCGATGCGCTGAAGCGGCGGGCGGAGGAGGGCATCTGGGGCTACACCGCCCGGCCGGACAGCTATTTCGAGGCCGTCCGGGACTGGCAGAGCCGCCGGAACGGCTGGACCCCGGACACGAGCCTCATGAGCTTCTGCCTGGGTGTGGTTCAGACCCTCTCCGCCATGGTGCAGCTCTACACGCCCCAGGGCGGCAGCGTCCTGATTCAGACCCCAGTCTACGGCGAGTTCTACGACATGACCGAGTTCGCCGGGCGGAGGGTCCTGGAGAACCAGATGCTGGAGCGGGACGGGGAATGGACGGTGGACTGGGAGGACTTCGAGGCGAAGCTCCGGGACGCGGACCTGTTCCTGCTGTGCAGCCCCCATAATCCCCTGGGCATGGTCTGGAAGGAGGAGGAGCTGCGCCGGATGATGGAGCTGTGCTTAAAGCACCGCGTCCTGGTGGTCAGCGACGAGATTCACTCCGACCTGATCTTCCACGGAAAGAAGCACATTCCCACCGCCTCCTTGTCCCCGGAGATCGCCGCCAACGTGGTCACCGGCATCTCCGCCACCAAGACCTTCAATCTGGCGGGCCTCCAGGCCAGCACGGTGGTGTTTCCCGACCGGCATATGAAGGAGACGTTTGACCGCTTCTGGATGAACATGGACATCCACCGGAACAACGCCTTCTCCGTTACCGCCGTGGAGACGGCCTTCCGGGAGGGGGAGGAGTGGCTGGACCAGCTGCTGCCCTATCTCTCAGACAACTTCGACCTCGTGGTGAACTACTGCCGGCGTCACATCCCCCGAGTCAAGACCCACGCCCCCGACGCCACCTATCTCATGTGGCTGGACTGCCGGGAGCTGGGCCTGAACAATCAGGAGCTTCACGACTTCATGATCGAAAGGGCCCGGCTGGGGCTGAACGACGGCTGCGCGTTTGGAAGGAGCCTGAACGGCTTCATGCGGCTCAACGCCGCCTGTCCCCGGAGCGTGCTGGAGCGGGCGCTCCACCAGCTGGAGGCCGCCGTCAACGGCCTGTAATCCCCCCGCTTCCCCCAGACGAAACAAGGCACAAAAGAAACGAGAAATGGAGATGTTATCATGGCTACGCAAACTGGAAAGCAGACTCTTTGGCAGCAGTATAAGACCCCCATCCTCCTTCTTGGCGGCATCGCCGCCGGTTCCCTGATCGGCGTGATCTCCCCCGGACTGGGCCAGACCTTGAAGCCTGTGGGCGACATTTTCCTGAACCTGCTCTTTACCATTGTGGTGCCGCTGGTCTTTGTGTCCATCACCTGCGCCGTGGGCAGCATGGCGAATATGAACCGCCTGGGGAAGATTCTGGGGGGCACCGTGGCCACCTTCCTGGGCACGGGAGCGGTGGCCGCCGCCTGTGTCCTTATCTGGGTGAACCTGTTCAGCCCCTCCGCCGGGACCAACATCCAGCTGGCCGCCGCCGAGGTGGGAGAGGCCCAGACCGCCGCCCAGATGATCGTGGGCTCCCTGACGGTCAGCGATTTCCCGGAGCTTTGGAGCAAGTCCCACATGCTGCCCCTTATCATCTTCGCCATCATCACCGGCTTCTGCGCGGCCTCCTGCGGCGGAGAGAGCAGCCCCGTTGGGAAACTGCTGATGAACCTCAATGACATCATCATGAAATTCGTGGGCGTCATCATGACCATCGCCCCCTTGGGACTGGGCGCGTATTTTGCCAACCTCATCGGCGAGTTCGGCCCCCAGCTCCTCAGCGATTACGGGCGGTCCATGGTGGTGTACTATCCCCTGTGCCTGCTGTACGTGGTAATTTTCTTCCCTCTGTACGCCCTGTTTGCCGGAGGGAAGGCCGGTCTCTCGCGTATGCTGAAATACATCTTCACCCCCGCCGTTACCGCCTTTGCCACCCAGAGCTCCGCCGCCACCCTGCCGGTAAATAAGAAGGCCTGCGACAACATCGGCGTGCCCAAGGACGTCAGCGACCTGGTACTGCCCATGGGCTGCACCATGCACATGGACGGTTCCGTCCTCAGCTCCATTGTGAAGATCGCCTTCCTGTTCGGCATTTTTAACATGCCGTTCACCGGAGCGGGCACCTATGCCATGGCCATTGCTGTGGCCATCCTCAGCGCCTTCGTCCTCTCCGGGGCTCCCGGCGGCGGTCTGGTGGGGGAGATACTGATCGTCAGCATGTTCGGTTTCCCCGCAGAGGCGTTCCCCCTCATCGCCACCCTGGGCTTCCTCTTCGATCCCGCCGCCACCTGCCTCAACGCCGCCGGGGATACCATCGCCTCCATGATCGTCACCCGGCTGGTGGAGGGCAAGGACTGGCTGGAGAAGAAGCTGACGGCCTGTGAGCGGACATAAAAACCATAAAACAATCGAAGGAGTTTGTCACCATGAACGTATTGGAAACCAAGAATGCCCCCGGCGCCATCGGCCCTTATTCTCAGGGCTATGAAGTAAACGGCCTGGTCTTCACCTCCGGCCAAATTCCTGTGGACCCCGCCACCGGCGAGGTTCCCGCCGGCATCGCCGCCCAGGCGGAGCAGAGCTGCAAAAACGTGGGCGCCATTCTGGAGAGCGCCGGCGCCGGCTTTGACAAGGTCTTCAAGACCACCTGCTTCCTGGCCGACATGGGGGACTTTGCCGCGTTCAACGAGGTCTACGCCAGATATTTCATCTCCAAGCCCGCCCGCTCCTGCGTGGCGGTGAAGGACCTGCCCAAGGGCGTCCTGTGTGAAATCGAGGCCATCGCGGTCAAGTAACCCGGCGCAGGCCGTCGTTCATGCAATAAAATAATCAAGTAAAAAGGAGACATTCCCATGAAAGTAACTGTGATTGGAAGCCACCTGTGCCCGGATACCCTGTACGCCCTGAACCGTCTCAGCGAGGCGAAAGCGGAGATCGACTTCAAAAACCTCTCCGCCAGCCTGCCGGACCTGAAGGTCTATCTGTCCCTGCGGCAGGACAGCCCCGCCTATGCCGATATCCGGGAGAACGGCGGCATTGGAATCCCCTGCCTTGTCCTGGAAGATGGGACCGCCACCCGGGATTTGGACGCGGTTCTGAAGCGCTTCGCCGGCTGAGGCGCGGAGAGAGACCGATCCAAGTTTATGCCCATTCCCCCGCGTCTCCCATTTCGGGCGGCAAAGCGGCGGTTTGCGCTTGCGGCGTGTTCCGTTCTGCGATATAAAGAGAAGGGAAGCCCTGGGGCCTTGCGCCCCAGGGCTTCCTGGCTTTTGAGGGGAGAGAAGCCGCTTTCCTCAAAGCAGCCAATCCAGCTCCAGAGGTACGGCGGCGAGGGAGACGTCCGGCTTCACCCGTTCCCCGTGGAAGTCGCTGCCTCCGGTGACGTGGAGATGGTACTTCTCCGCCAGGCGGAGGTAGAAGGCTTCCTGCTCCGGCGTGTACTTGGGATAATGGCACTCGATGGCGTCCAGGCCGCAGTCTGTCAGGGCGCGGACCAGCGCCTCCAGCGGTTCGTCCTCCAGGCCGGTCTGATAGGGGTGGGCCAGGGCGGCCTTTCCCCCGGCGCGTTTGACGGTCTCCACGCAGGTGCGGGCGTCCGCCTTAAAGCGCTTGACCTTTTGGCGGAACTCCGGCGTGGCCAGATAGCGGCTGAAAGCCTCCTGGTTGGAGGCGGCCCAGCCCCGGCGCACCAGGGCCTGGGCAAAGTGAGGACGGGCGATGATGTCCCCTCCGGCGATTTCCTCCACCTCCTCCAGGGTCAGGGGCAGGCCCTTTTCCCGCAGAAAGGCGAGGATGTGGTGCTTTCGCTGGTCCCGGCCCTGCTTCAGCCGGAGGCAAAGCGGCGCAAGCCCCGCAGGGTCGAAGCCATAGCCCAGAATGTGGAGTCCGCTGTACTCGGCGGCCCCCAGCTCGACGCCCCGGAGGACCCGGAGGCCCAGGGCCTCCCCGGCCCGGACGGCCTCCTCCAAGCCGCTTACGGTGTCGTGGTCCGTCAGGGCCCAGACCTCGGCGCCTCGGTTTTTGACCAGCCGCGCCAGTTCCGTTGGAGTATACTGCCCGTCGGAGGCGGTGCTGTGGGTGTGTAAGTCCGCGATCATGATTTTGTTCCTCTCTGACAAGTGGTGATTTCCGCCCGCCTGCGGCGGGGCTTAGCGCCGGCTCCGGCTCTTCCGGCTTTTTTGAAAGCAGGTGTCGCACAGCCTCCCCCGGTGGTACAGGGGCAGGGCCTTCCCGCAGAGGTCGCAGAAACGGATGTTGTTCCGCAGGCGGTGGAGCAGAATCTCGTTGATCTCTCCGGCCACCCGTTCCCGGCTGTCGTAGAGTCTGTCCTCGTCCACCGGGCAGCCGAAGGCCTTGGAAAAGGAGAAGTAGAGGTCCAGCTTCCGGTAGTACAGCTCCAGCTCTGGAAGGGTGGCCTCTCCCTCCGGGAGTCCGGGCTGTTCCACGGCCTCTCCCCGCTGCCAGCGGTGCAGGAACTGAAAAAACAGCTCCCGCAGGGCGTCCTCCGTCTCGTCGAAGGGGATGTTGGCGGCCCGGAGCTCCTGCTCCGGGGAGAGGAGGAAACCCATTTCCCGCATCTTGGAGATCATGGTGATATACCGGGTGATGTCCAGCTTGCGGTAGGGTTCCACCGTGGGCATCTGGTTCCACTGGGTAAGCACCTCCAGCAGGTCGAACTCCGTTTGAAGCACCAGGTCGGAAAAGCCGGCCACGGCGTACGAAAGGGGCGGGATAACCGCCTCCAGCCCCGCTCGGATGGTCTCCAGGTTCTGGACCGCTCCCACATAGCCTTTGTTGTACATGCCGAACCGGCCGGCCCGGCCGGCAATCTGGCGGATTTCCCCGGGCCGCAGTTCCCGGCGCTCCACGCCGTCGAACTTCTCCGTTTCCAGAAAGATAATCCGCCGGATGGGGAGGTTCAGGCCCATGCCGATGGCGTCGGTGGAGACGATATACTCCATCTCCCCGGCCAGGAAGCCCTCCATCTGTTTGCGCCGGGTGGAGTAGGGGAGGGCTCCGTAGATGATGGCCGGTTCCTTCCCGCTCTGGCGCAGGTCCTCCGCCACGCTGAGCACGCCCACCTTGGAGAAGGTGATGAGAGCGTCCCCCGGCTGGACGCGGTGGTAATCCACCGTCCGGGACATGCAGATCAGCGGCGTGGTCCGCTGATGGACCTCCACCTCCGCGCTGTCCCCGCAGCTTTCAATCAAACGCAGAAGCAGGTCCTTGGCCTCCGGAGCGGCGCAGAGGTGGACCTCCGGGGCCAGAACGCCCAGGATGGCCCGGGTCCAGGCGTAGCCCCGCTGCGGGTCGGCGATCATCTGGCACTCGTCAATCACCGCCACGTCATAGCGCCGCCTCAGCTCCAGCTTTTCCGCCGTGGCGGCTACGTGGGTGTCCTCCTCCCGCAGGTCCTCCTCCTCGCCGGTGGAGAGGCCGCAGTCCACCCCGGCGTTCAGAAGCGTCTCCTGGGCCTCCAGGGCCAGAAGGCGCAGCGGCGCCAGGTACACCCCCGTCTCCGCCCGCATCAGCCTTTGAAAGCCGGCGTAGGTCTTTCCGGTATTGGTGCCCCCCAAGTGAAGGACGAAATGGCGGCGCAGGCGGCGGGCCTCCGGGTATTCGTCCTTGGGGTTCAGGGCGATCAAAAGCGACAGGCTGGTGCGGATGGCCTGGGGAACGTACTAGACCGACCAGACGGCGCCCAGCCCCTCCCGCAGCAGCTGCTCTGCCGGGAAATCCTTCGCCCGCAGCAGCTTGCCAAGGTCCGCCTCCGGCTGGGCGGCGGTGAACTCTGCGGCGGTCTGCGCCGCCGCGGCACGCAGGACTTGGGGATACCGGGCAAAGACCTGCCCGGTCAGCGGATGCCGGGGATATTCGCCCATCCAGCCGGCGGTCTGGAGAAAGGTTTTCAGAATTTCCGGAAGGCGCTGGACGTCGCAGCGCTGCTCCAGAGCCAGAAACTCGCTCAGCCAGGCGGCGGCCTGCGTGGCGCGGAGCCCCCGCCCCCTTCCCCCGGCGGAGAGGCGGGAGAGAATGGCGCGGTGATACTGCCCGGCCAGAAGCCAGGGGAGGGTTTCGTCCTTCTCCGCGCCGTCCCATGCCTGCGCCAGAGCGGCGCGGGTCCGCCGCACTTCCGGTCCCGATGGCCTGGACGTGCCGGAGGGGGCGGCGGATTCCCGCCTGGAAAAGCCGGGACCGTTCTCCGCCGCGCGGACCTCCTCCTTGTCCCAGACCCGGATACTCTGCTCGCCGGAGAGGATATAGCGCGGCTTGGGAAGCAGCGCGCGAATCAGCTCGTTGGTCCACCCCCGCCGCTTCAGAACCGATGCAGTCCAATATTTTCCGCGGCCCCGTCCGGACATGGCGCTCCCTCCTCCCGCTTGGCGGCAAACTTTTTTTATCGCTATGGAATAGTATAGCCCACATCGAGGGAATCTTCAACGGCGGATTTTACCGGCTTCCCGCTTTTTCTTCGTCCGCGCGTCCGTGGGGACGCGGCCTTGACTTTTTCCGTGATGGTATGTAAAATTCTATCTGCGGCTTTTTGCGCGTTTTTGAACGGGTGCGGGAGTCCCCTTGCGCCTGCTTTCGAAAAAAGAGGCTGCCGGCCGCCCTGCGGCACAGAGCGCATCGGAACAAACAAGAGGAGGCCGTTCTTATGACCATGAAACCGGCCCGCCGCGTGTTGGCGCTGTTTTTTGCGGCGGCTCTGCTGCTGTCCGCCTGCGCCCCCCTGGCAGGGGGCCGCGCCTCCGGCGGGGAGGCCCTGACCTGGGAAACCTGGGGCAGCTACAGTCGGCATAAGGTGTTTTTGGACCTGCTGGCCCAGACCTGTCCGGATATCGAGCTGGAGTTCCGCTCCTACACGGGGGGCAACCGAACGGGCTACAGCTGGGCGCAGATGCGGGCCGGCGATATTCCCGATATTTTTATAACGTCTCAAATTTTGGATAAGGACCTGGCGAAAGAGCGCCTGGCGGACCTGTCCGGCTATGATTTTGTCAACCGGTTTTCCACAGCCATTTTGGACCGGGTGGCCATTGACGGCGGCGTCTACCTCCTGCCTGTGGACAGCGCGATGTACGGCATCTTTTACAACAAGACGCTGCTGGAGGAAAAGGGATGGAAGGTACCCACGAACTTTGAAGAGCTGGAAGCGCTCTGCGGGGAAATCGAGGCGGAGGGCCTGATCCCCGGCGTCATCGGCACGCAGCTTACCGGAGGCCCGTTTTCCAGCGTGTTCAACCTGGCCAAAACCAGCTGGCTGACGACCCCGGAAGGCGTGAAGTGGGAGCGGGAGTTCCTGGCCGGAACGGCCACGGCGAAAGGCGTCTGGGAGGACACCATGGACTATGTGCAGCGTTACATAGACATCGGGATGTTTCACGCCGACCCGGAGGACCGGAGCAGCCCCAGACTGATTCTGGATTATCTGGGAGGCCGGAGGGCGGTTTTCTGCACGGCGGTACAGACGGTCAACATCACCGCGTTCCCGGAGACCGGCGATCAGCTGGGACTCATGCCCTTTATCAGCGAGAACGGCAGCAAGAACCTCTACATGTACAACCCCACCTGTTACTTTGGAATCAGCAAACGGCTGACGGAGCCGGGCAACGAGAAGAAGCTGGAGAATGCCATCCGGATTTTGTCGCTGCTGTTTTCCCCGGAGGGGCAGGCCGCCTTCATCACCGAGGAAACGCCCTGCGTCATGAGCGTGCTTGACAGCGCGGTCATTCCGGAGGGGAATCTGATTCACGACGCCCAGCAGGCGCTGTGGGAGGGGCGGGCGTTTCCCATGACCTATGTCCGCTGGGAAAACGTGCTGTCCGAAATGGGGCAGGCCTATAAAGAGTGGTTCCGCGGGGAGAACGGCATGGACGGGCCCGGGTGCATCGCCCGCATGGACGCCCTTCAAAGGAACTATCTGGAGCATTCGGATCAGCTTTCTTTCTGCGAGAGTACGGAGGATTTCACCCTGGAGGAGACTGCGGAGCTGATCGGCAGGGCGTTGGGCTCCGCCGTGGGGGCCGGCGCGGCCATCATTCCTCTGGGAGAGTTCCATGAAGGAGGCGTGGAGCTTCCGTCCAGCGTGACGGGAAAACTCTACGCGGGGAAGATCAATGTGGAGATTGTCCGCTCCATTGTCCCCGCCTTTGACGGGGAGTACGCATTGCTGTCTATGACCGGTGCTCAGGCCGGGGAGCTGGCCGCGGCGGGCTTTGACGCGGAGGGGGACGGCCATCCCTTCCCCTATGTTCTGGTGACCCGGGACGGCGCTCCGCTGGAGGATGAAAAGACGTATCAGGTGGCCTTCCTGGCGCGGGGATACAGCGAGGAGGCGGGCCGGACTTATGGAGCGCAGGTGTGCGAGGGATCTCTGGCGGGATTTCTTCGGAGCTATCTGGAGCGGCGGGGGACCGTCTCTCCGGAGGAGCGCGCCTGGGAGTGAGGGAGAATTCGGGAGGCGGAAGAGAGGCATGGAAACAATATGAACGTTAAGAGCAGCCTGCGCCGCATGGCGCTTCCGGCGGCGCTGGCGGCGTGTCTGCTGCTGTTTTTGCCGGCGGGCGCTTCGTATTTCAAAGACTATCTGGAGACACGGATTTTTGAGGAGCGCACCACCCAGCTGAACGAGCTTACGTCCCAGATACGGGTGAACCTGGGAAGAGCGCTGGACTCACACTGGAACTATCTGGACGCCTCCGTCAATATATTGAAAATCCAGGGGTTTGAAACGGCGGAGGAGGTCAGCGGCTGCATCGGCGATCTGGAGCGGGTTCTGGAGATGGACAGCTTTGGCTCCAGGCTGGTGCTGCTGGACAGATGGGGAAGCTGCTACGACAGGGACGGACGGCGGGGCGTCTGGACGGATATTGACGAGATTTCCGGCGAGGAGGCGCGCTATACTTTTATTACGGACAGCTACCTGTATCAGGGCAGCTACTGGGCCTTCGTGCAGAAGCTGGAGGAGCCGTTTCAGGTGGGAGATGTCTGCTTTTCCTATGCCGTGCTGCTGAAGGATGTGTTTACGCTGCGCGAGTATTACGACAGCTCCGCCTACGGCAGCCGGAATGAAACGTACATCCTGAAGGGCAACGGAACCCGGATGTACGACGAAGTGTCCGGTGAGAAAGCCCTGCAGGCCTATAACGCCATCCAGGCGCTGGAGCAGATGGAGGGCCAGAGAATTCCCGACATCCGGGCCGCGCTGGCGGAGCGGTCCACCATCAGCGCAAATTTCCGGTATCATGACCGGGAGTACTATTACTGCCTGACGTCCCTGGCGGAGTACGACACGCTGCTGCTGTTTCTGATTCCGGCGGAGTTCGTCGCCTCCAGTACCGTGAACATGGTGGGGGCGGTGATCCGGATGCTGCTGATTTTGACAGTGGTGGTGGTGCTGCTGGTGGTTCTGGCGGCGGTGTCCCTCATGAGACAGCAGAGCAGCAACCGCCTCTTCCGGCAGGAGCAGGAGAATCTGCGCCGGCAGGAGGAGATGAACGCCCGGCTGGAGGAGTCCAACGCCATGCTGGCCCGGTCCAAGGAGACGGCGGAGCAGGCTTTCCGGATTGCGGAGGAGGCGAACCGGGCCAAGAGTTCCTTCCTCTCCAATATGAGCCATGATATCCGCACGCCTATGAATGCCATCGTGGGCTTCGCCGCCCTTTTGAACCGGGACGCGAAGAACCCGGAAAAGGTGCGGGAGTACACAAGGAAGATCACGGCCTCCAGCCAGCATCTGCTGGGCCTCATCAACGACATTTTGGACATCAGCAAGATCGAGGCCGGAAAGACGGTGCTGAATCTGTCGGAGGAGAGCATTGTGGACCTGATGGAGAACCTCGATTCCATCATCCGCCCGCAGATGAAGGAGAGGGGGCATACATTTGAGGTCTACAGCAGGGACATCCGGCACGAGCGGGTGGAGATGGATAAGCTCCGCCTGAACCAGATTCTGCTGAACCTGCTGTCCAACGCCGTGAAGTACACGCCGGAGGGCGGCCACGTGACGCTGACCGTGCGGGAGCTGCCGCAGAACGCCAAGCGCTTGGCGCATTTCCGCTTCGTTGTGGAGGACGACGGCTACGGCATGAGCCCGGAATACCTCCAAAAAATCTTCCAGGCCTTCACCCGGGAGGAGGACAGCGTTACCAACAAGATTCAGGGAACCGGCCTTGGCATGGCCATAACCAAAAACCTTCTGGACCTGATGGGCGGAAAAATCTCGGTGGAGAGCGAGAAGGGAAAGGGGTCCGTCTTTACGGTGGACCTGGAGCTCCGAATCAGCGAGCAGGCCATAGACCGGGACTTTTGGAAGAAGAACGGCATTGCCCGAATGCTGGCCGCGGACGATGAGGCGATGGTCTGTGAGAACATCCGGATGACCATGGAGGAAGCCGGAGTGGCGGTGGACTGCGCCCGGAACGGCCGCGAAGCCCTGGAGCGGGTGAGACAGTCCGAACGGGAAGGCCGCCTCTATGATCTCGTGCTTCTGGACTGGAAAATGCCGGAGATGGACGGCGTGGAAACCGCCAGGCGCATCCGGGAGGAGTTCCCGGCCCCGCTTCTGGTGCTGTCCAGCTATGACTGGCCGGAAATTGAGGAGGCGGCGCGGGCGGCGGGCGTGAACGCGTTCCTGCCGAAGCCCTTCTTCCTCACCAGCTTCCGCCAGAGGGTGGAGACCGCCCTGGGCGGCGCGCCGGAGGAGGCGGACGCCGGGGAGGGGGAAAGCGTCCTGCGGGGAATGCACATTCTTGTGGCGGAGGACAACGACATCAACGCGGAAATTCTGCGGGAGCTGCTGGACATGGCGGGCGCCTCCTGCGACGTCTGCGAGAATGGGAAGATGGCGGCGGAGACCTTTGAAAAATCCGCTCCGAGCCTTTACCAGCTGATTTTGATGGACGTGCAGATGCCGGTGATGAACGGCTATGAGGCCACCAGAGTGATCCGGGACCTGGGGCACCCCATGGCGCGGACGATTCCCATCATCGCCATGACGGCGAACGCCTTTGCGGAGGACGTCCGGGACGCCCTGGAGGCCGGCATGAACGCCCATGTGGCAAAGCCCATTGACATGGCGGTGCTGGAGCAGACCGTGAAGGCGGTAAACGAGGCGCGGAGCGATCCGGCTGGAAAGACCTGAAAAAGCCCGTGTCTGTCCGGCAGGGAGGAGACGGGCCGGACGCGGGCGGAAAGAGCGCTGGGAGAGGAACCCGGAAAGGGTTCCTCTCCCGTTTCACCGGCGGCAGACAGCTTTGAATGCCGCGCACGGATTTTGGGAACCGTCTGCGCGTATGAATTTTAATGCGAGAAACAGAGCGGAACGCAGGGCGAAAAAGAGAAATTCTTTTCAGATTGTGCAGTTGCATCTTGTCAATGAAGGTCTTGTCAGGTATAATAAAAGCGTCAAAATATAAAGCTCGGTTTGAAAAATGTCAGAACACGGCTTTCGGGCGCTTTTTGTAATCGGTCAGGGTTCCGGGGCGGAATCCTTCTGCCCGACAAAAACTTGTCCCATTCCGGTATCCCGCCTTTTCAAGCAGGGTTTCAAAAGTGAGGTGTTGCAAACATGTGGCTGAAGGACAAAGTGATGTCGGTTCTGTTTGGCGCGAAAGAGCAAGAGATGCCGGAAGAGCTGCCTGCCAAAGAGCAGACAAACACGGTGGAGGAGGTCCCGGAGGTTTCGGAGCCTGCTTCAAACGACCCCTCCCTGCTGGAGGTTCCTGCGGAGCATCCCCTCCGCCAGCTCTATGATCTCCGGCGGAAAGAAAAGGGGGGCCTGCCCCCGCCCCGGCTGTGTATGGACGAGGACGGCGTTCTGCCTCCGGAGATGATTGCGAAGGAGAAAAACCGGCTGCAATCGTCCTTGGGGAGCGTTTGCAGTTCCCGGCTGAAGGCCGCCAAGGGAAGAAGCAGAGGCAAGCACAGCAAGAAAAAGGAGGAGGCGGAGGACGAGCCGGTGGCGCTGGACGCGCGCCCTTGGCTTTTTCTATCCTCCGATAAGATTTACGCGTGGATGATTGTGCTCCCTCCCATCGGAGCGGGAGCGGAGCTGACGCGGGAGATGATCGATCTGAGCCTGTCGGAACACGGCATCTCCTACGGTGTGGACAGAAAGCTGCTGGACCGGGCGGTTCACGACCGGGACCGCTATTTTACCCTGTACCTGGCCGCGAAGGGGAAGCCCGCTTTCGACGGGCGGAACGGGAACATTGTGGACTATGTTCCCCGGGTAATCGAACGGGTGCTGGAGGTCGACGAATTCGGTCAGGTGGATTATACCGCCCTGAACCGCATCTGCAACGTCAAGGAGGGGCAGGAGATCTGCCGCCTGATCCGGCCCACCGAGGGGGAGCCGGGCCGGACCGTGCAGGACCAGGAGGTGCCCGCCAAGAGCGGAAAGTCCGTGCCCCTTCCCAAGGGCCGAAATACGGAGATCAGCGAGGATGGAGACGCGCTGATCGCCTCCATTGCCGGTCATGTGGAGTTTAGCGGCAACAGCTTCCAGGTGAAGCCGGTGCTGGATATTGACGGCAATGTGGACTTCTCCACCGGGAGCATTAAGTTCGTGGGCGATGTCAATATCAAGGGCGATGTGATCAGCGGCTTTTCCGTCAAGGCAATGGGGAACATCTATGTGGGCGGCGTGGTGGAAGCGGGCAGCACCGTGAAAGCCGGCGGCGACCTGACCGTTGTCAAGGGTATCCTGGGGGACGGGACCACGGTCATTCGGGCCTCGGGGTGCATCTTCTCCAAGTATATCGAGAACGCCACCATCTATGTCCGGGAAAATTTGCAGACGGACTGCATTGTCAACGGCAGCGTCTACTGCGACGGAGAGGTGGTGGTCCGCTCCGGGCGGGGCAGCATCATAGGCGGCCGGGTCTGGGCCGCCCGAAAGATCAGCGCCAGCGCCGTGGGCGCCAAGTCGGAGTGCAAGACCTCCGTTTCCCTGGGGGGGCTTCCCTGCACGAACTTTGAGCGGGACCTCGTCAAACAGGAGCTGAGAGAACTGGGCCAGGACCTGGAAAGGCTGGAGGCCCAGCTGGACAGCCCGACCAAGTCCAGTTTGATGGGCAAGGTCCGAATGAAGATTTCCGTAACCGAGCTCAAGCTAAAGCAGCTGGAGGAGGAACTGGCCGACAACAAGGCCGGACAGAAGGAGAAGGAAAAAGAGAGCGGACGGCTGGAGTGCGGCGTTGCGTACGCGGGAACGGAGATCATCTTCGGGAAGGAGATTCTCCGCCTGCGGCACGAGTCCCGGCAGTGTACCGCCAAGCTGGCCAGCGGAGAGATTCTGCTGATGTAACCGTGCCGCCGGGCGGCGCGGAAGGCGGCAGAACGGAAGTGCCGTCTCATAAAATGGGTCCCCCTCTTTTCGGTGAAGCGTTTGAAAAGAGGGGGCGTTTTTCTGCTCCGCAGCCGTTCCGTTTCTTGCTTCTTTCCCAGGGAGACACGGGAAAAAACGAAGAAATGTTACGAACGGACAACAAATCTGCGGGCTGTTTCGCCGCCTGCCCAACGGTTTTCATTTAAAATTCTACAAATTTTTCCAATCTGCATGCGGCGCGCATGGACGGGGCGCAAAGGCTGGCATAATCTTCCTTTATAGAAATCTATAAAGGAGAAATCATGATGTTCAAAAAACGCACGCCTAGTCAAACCCAGAAGGTGGCCTTTGGGCGGATGATCCGCGACGCACGGAATAGCCGTGGACTTACGCAGGAAAAGCTTGCCGAGCTCATGAACTGTTCTGTGCGTTGGATTATTCAGGTCGAGGGAGGGAAGAGCAGTTTAAACTGCCTGGATACCATCTGCCTGCTGGCCGTTTTGGAACTGTCTCCCGCAGAAGTGGCGGAGGAGGTGGGCATCCATGTTCCTGTATTTGCCAATCGAAAATGAGGGGCGCGCTTCCTGCGCCGGCGGGCGGCGGACCTTTGGACTCCGGGTTCTTTGGAGCGAAAAGGAGGAGGACCGGGAGCTGATGATCCTGCCGGACATATCCACGGATTTCGGCTTTACTCTGCGCCTGGCCAGCCTCTTGACGAAAAAGCAGCTGGATCCCCTCTGCCTGCCGGATATTTTGGAAACGCTGCTTTGAGCGCCGTCCCGCAGCCTCGCGTACCCGGCGGAGGAAGGCTTCCAGAGTCTTGACAGAGCGGAATTTTGTTTGGAAACCGGCGAATGCCCGGCGGCGAGACGTCTCTCGCCGCCGGGCATTCCGTGCGTCCGGGTAAGCATGCAGGGATTGGAGCCGGCAGATGCTCCGGAACTCCAGGACCTTTACGGCAAGGAGCGCTTCGCCGCGCCGGTCAGGCCATTTTTTCCACGGCCACGAATACGTTGGAAATCTCGTACCATGAGGCGAAGTCCACGCTGCCGGTTTGGGGGAGATGAAAGATGCTTTGGAAGGTGGTTACCGCTTCCTGGGTGGCGGGGCCATAAGCGCCGTCCGCCGGAATTTTGGGAATGGCGGGGAAGTTGACAGAGATGCGGTTCAGCTGCTCCTGGATGGTCCGGACGGCCTCGCCCTCGCTGCCGGGAGACAGCACCTCGCCGCCGTAGGACAGGGGCACGCCCTCCACCCTCTCCGCGCTTTTGAGATAGATTTCCGAGCCGTAGTATTTGCGCAGGATGCTCATCGCGTCCCAGCCCTGCTCCCCCAGAGCCTGAGAGCCCCACTGGCTCAGCCCGCCGCACTGCGTCCGCCGCCCGTCGCAGTATTGGGTGAACAGGGGCTGGGCGATGCCCTCCTTGGTGACGTAGGTGGTGAACAGATCGTCCACCACCACGCCGATCTCCTGGAAGATGGTCCGGTCGTGGGAGTAGGACTGGTCAAAGGCCGTGGAGCTGGTGATGGTGAAGTCATACCCCTTCCCTCGATACCACTCCGTATAGACCCGGTTCAGGGTGAAGGAGAGGATGGCCAGGACGTTGGCCTTGATGGCCTCGGTTCTCCAGGTGGAGTAAATCTCGCTGCACGCCACGTTTTTGATGTAGTCCTTGAACCGGACCCAGTAGTTGGGGGCGGAGGCGTCGTCCGGCCGCCCGGCGTGGACCACGACAAATTCCGGGATCACCGGCTCCGGCAGTACCACCAGCCCCTCCGGCTCCGGCAGGGGCTTGACCTCCTCCTCCGGCTGGCGGGTGGAGGGCTCGCCCCAGAGGGCGTGGGGGGCCAGGAACACGTTGTGTACGTTGAAGCCGCCGGACCGGGCCGGGGAGAGCGCCGCCCGCTGGATGGAGCGGCCTGTGGGCAGCAGCTCCACCCCGCCGATGTGAAGGGTTTCCCGTCCTTCGGCGGAGACCGTGACGTTATAAAGGGCGTAGGGCCGCTGCTCCGCCGCCCCCTCCGCGACAGAGAGCTCAATGGGCGGCGCGGGCAGCTCCACAAAGGGCGTCTGGCCGGACGCGTCTGTGGAGAGCTCCTCCAGCACCTTGCCGTTTTCCGGGTCGCTGATGCGCACCCTGGCCCCCGGGATGGGGGCGGGACTGTCTCCGGCGGTTACAAAAACCTGTAGATTGCCTTTGTCCAGATAGGTTGGATTCATAACGGCAGTCCTCCTTTCCGTATACTATTCTATGCGGGCGGGGTTCCACCGGGGCCGCCCGAAAGAATCGGGACGGAGGGCTGTATGGAATACATTATCAAATACACAGGCGATATCCTCTCCCTGGGCTATCCCACGGAGCTGCTGGACGCGCAGTTTGCCATCATGGAGCTGGAGGAGAACCAGCCTCCCCGGCGGCTGCTGGAGCACCGGCAGGTGACCTTTTATGAACCGGCCCGGCGGCTCAGCGGGCTGACGGACCGGAGCATGGAGGCCGCCTGCATTCCCCCGGTCCAGCGCGAGAGCGGCTTGGGACTGTCGGGGCAGGGGGTGATGATCGGCTTTGTGGACTCGGGGCTGGACCTGAACCACCCGGAGTTTCTGGGGGAGGATGGAACCAGCCGCGTTGCGGCCCTCTGGGACATGACGGCGGAGGGAACGCCGCCCAAGGGCTTTCGCCGCGGGGCGGCCTATTCCAAGGAGGAGATCGCCGCGGGCCTTGTCTCCTCCGCCGACGTGACGGGCCACGGCACCGCCGTGGCGGCGGTTGCTGCCGGGCGCAGCGGCGTGGCCCCCGGCGCGGCCATCGCGGCGGTGAAGCTGGCCACCGCCCGGACCACCGACGTGATGCGGGCAGTGAAATACCTGCTGGACCAGGCGGAGGAGCGGGGGATGCCCTGTGTGGTGAACATCAGCTACGGCACCAACTGCGGCTCCCACCAGGGGCAGACGCTGTTCGAGTCCTACATCGACCAATCCGCCCAGCGGGGGCGGAGCGCCGTGGTCTGCGCCGCCGGAAACGAGGGCTCCGGCGCGCACCACTTCCGGGGCCGGCTGGTGGAGGGGGGCACGGTGGACGCGGAGTTCACCGTCTCCACCCGGAGAGAGCAGATCTACCTCTCCCTGTGGAAAAACTTTGCGGACGAGGCGGCGCTGGAGCTGATCCTGCCCAACGGACAGTCCACCGGGATGCTGACGGAGGGGACCCGGTTCCTCCGGTTCGGCTCTATCCGGGTGTCGGTTTTCTACGGGGTCCCCACCCATTACAGCGCCTCCCAGGAGGCCATGATTCTCCTGGACGCTCCCGCCGGGGAGCTGGACGGTCTTTGGAAGCTGCGGTGCCATGGCAAGCGGGTGTCCGACGGCCGCTTTGACGTCTGGCTGCCCACGGTGGAGGAGGTCAGCGACCGCACCGCCTTCCTCCAGCCGGAGCCGGATTTGACCATCACCCTCCCCGCCACGGCCTTGTACCCCATTTCCGTGGGAGGCTTCCGGCCAGAGACGGAGACGGTCAGCCCCTTCTCCGGCCGGGGGGACCAGGACTGCGCAGGGCGGGTGCTGCTGGACCTGACGGCCCCGGCGGAGGCCGTCAGGTCCGCCAAGGCCGGCGGGGGATACGACGTGTTCACCGGCACCAGCATGGCCGCGCCCTTTGTCTCCGGCGCGGCGGCGCTGATGATGGAGTGGGGCGTGGTCCAGGGGAACGACCTGTTTCTCTATGGCCAGCGGGTGAAGGCCTTTTTGTGCAAGGGGGCGCTCCGCAGTCCCTTCATGGCCTATCCCAATCCCCAGTGGGGCTATGGGCGGCTGAATCTCTGCGGGACCATGAACGAGCTGGTCAGTCACGTGGAAAGGGGGCTTTGACATGCGTCTTTCACAGGAGGCGCTGGAGTTCATTCACGCGCCGGATACCGTAGATTTTGTCACCCGGGCCACCGACTCCTTTTTCGAGTACGCGCGGGGGTCCAACGAGGTGGTGGTGGGGCAGATGCTCTCCGGGCGCTATGTTCTGGGGTATATCAAGCAGGAGAATTTTCACCATCTGGAGGAGGCCCTGGGAACCGCCTTTATCAGCTCCGCCTCCGTGGTGCTGGGGCTGTTGGACCGTCCGGCCCTGGAGGCGGCGGGCATCTCGCAGGTTCATAACCAGCCCTATCTGAACTTGAAGGGCCGGGGCGTGCTGATTGGTTTTGTGGACACGGGCATCGACTACACCCAGGACGTCTTCCGCTATGAGGACGGCAGCAGCAAGATTCAGTACATCTACGACCAGACCGCCGAGGGGGACCCGCCCAGCGGCTTTCTCCTGGGCCGGGAATACAGCAAGGCGGACATCGACGCCGCCTTGACGTCCGGGGACCCCTATGCCCGGGTGCCCCAGCGGGACGAGGACGGACACGGCACCTTCCTGGCCTCTGTGGCCGCCGGGCGGGAGACCCAGGACTTCGCCGGCGCGGCCCCGGACGCGGAGATCATCGCCGTGAAGCTCCGAAAGGCCCGGCCCTTCTACCGGGAGAGGTTCTGCGTTCCGGCGGACCAGGAGCACGCCTATGAGTCCAGCGCCGTGATGGTGGGGGTGGAATACATCCTGCAAAAGGCCAGGGAGCTGGGCCGCCCGGTGGCCATCTGCATTGGCCTTGGCACCAACGCGGGGAGCCACGACGGCTACAGCGTGTTCGAGGAGTATCTGAGCGCCGTCTCCATTCAGAAGGGCGTGTGCCTCTGCGCGGCGGCGGGCAACGAGGCCGAGGCCCGCCACCACACCGGCGGCATCCTGGAGCCGGGGGAGAAGCCGGGGCAGGTAGACCTGAAGGTGGGGGAAAACGCGGGAAACGTGTACATCGCCGCGTGGAACTCGGTGGCGGACCGGCTGTCGGTTTCGGTGCGCTCCCCCTCCGGGGAACTGGTGGGCCGGGTGCCCGCCCGGCCGGGGGTCGCCCCCGCCGCCGATGTGAAGCTGGTGCTGGAGGCCGCCAGAGTGCAGATTGAGTACCACTTCCCCATAGAGGGCAGCGGCGGGCAGCTGACGGTGATCCGCATTCTGGGGGCCACGCCCGGCGTGTGGACCATCCAGCTCCACGGGGACGTTCTGCTCAACGGGAGCTATCAGGTGTGGCTGCCCATGACGGGGTTTGTGGCGCCCTCGGTGGAGTTTCTGGCGGCCACGCCGGACTATACCGTCACCTGTCCCGGCACCGCCGTGGGAGTGATCTGCTGCGGAGCCTATGACAGCGCCAGCAAGAGCCTGTACGCCAAGAGTTCCCGGGGCCCCGCCTGGGATGGCCGGGTACTGCCGGACCTGACGGCCCCGGGAGTGGGCGTTCGGGGCATATATCCCTACGGTCCCGGTCTGATGAGCGGCACCAGCGCGGCGGCGGCGGTGCTGGCGGGCACCTGCGCCCTGCTGCTCCAATGGGGCATTCGGGAGGGAAACGACCCGGCCATGGGAACCTACCAGATTCGGGCCTACTTGATCCGGGGATGCCTCCGGCGGGCCGACATGAGCTATCCCAACAACCAGTGGGGCTACGGGTCTCTACAGCTGATGCAGACTTTCCACCTGATGCGGGAGCTGTGAGGAAGGGATCCAAGCCCCGGCAGGCGCGCTTTGCCGCGCGGCGCATAGGGATACCGCCGCCGGGAAAAAAATGCACAGGGCGGGAGACTTGGCTGCTCCCGCCCCCGGCAGAAGCGCGCCCGAAGAGCCGCTTGCAGCAAGGTTTTTTGAGACAATCCACCATTTTCGGCAAAAATGACGAAGCGTCCGGACCAAATATCAACAGAAGGGGGTGAAATTATCTATTGACAAACCGGGAAAAATCCTGTATCTTATACCCCAACAAGGAAATAAGAAATACAATGACAGGGAGAAAATCCTTTCAGGACGCTTCAGAGAGCTGCCGGATGCTGCGAGGCAGCGCGGAGGGGAAGGATGTCACTGGCCCTTGAGTAGCTCCGCTGAGACGGCGCCGTTTAGGCGGAGACGGGTTTCCTCACCGTTACCAAAGAGGCGGAATTCGTCCGGCGCGCCGGACCGATGCCGGAAGCGGGCATGTTTTATGCCAATGAGAGTGGTACCGCGGAAGCAGAGCTTTCGTCTCTTTAGGAAGGAGACGAGGGCTTTTTTTGTTGCCTGAAATGGATATTTTGAATAGAAAACAGGAGGAACCAAGCCATGAAGCACATCAAGATTTTTGACACGACCCTCCGGGACGGCGAGCAGTCCCCCGGCTGCAGCATGAATCTGCCGGAGAAGATCGAGATGGCAAAGCAGCTGGAACGCCTGGGGGTGGACGTCATTGAGGCGGGCTTCGCCATTGCTTCTCCCATGGACCACAAGAGCGTGAAATCCATTGCCGCCGCCGTCTCCAAGTGTACCGTGGCCAGCCTGGCCCGCTGTGTTAAGGGGGATATCGACGCCGCCTGGGACGCGGTGAAAAACGCCAAGCATCCCCGCATCCACGTCTTCCTGGCCACCAGCGACATTCACATGGAGTACAAGCTGAAGATGACCCGGGAGGAGGTCCTCCAGCGCATCAGCGACATGGTGGCCTACGCCAAGAGCTTTTGCGAGGACATCGAGTTCTCCGCCGAGGACGCCTCCCGTTCCGACCGCGCCTTCCTGGCCCGGTGCTATTCCAACGCCGTGGCCGCCGGGGCCACCACCTTAAACGTCCCCGATACCGTGGGCTACTCTACTCCCCAGGAGATGGGAGAGCTGATCCGCTACCTCCGGGAAAACGTGGCGGGGGTGGAGAACGTGGACATCTCCGTCCACTGCCACAACGACCTTGGCATGGCCGTGGCCAATACCCTGGCCTGCGTCCAGGCCGGGGCCACCCAGGTGGAGTGCACCGTCAACGGCATCGGCGAGCGGGCGGGCAACGCCAGCTTGGAGGAGCTGGTTATGGCCATCCGCACCCGGCGGGACTTCTACGACGCGGACACCGGCATCAACACGAAACAGATTTACCGTTCCAGCAAGCTCCTCAGCTCCATCACCGGCGTGGCCATCGCCCCCAGCAAGGCCATCGTGGGGGCCAACGCCTTCGCCCACGAGTCCGGCATCCACCAGCACGGCGTCATCGCCAATGCCCAGACCTATGAGATCATGAATTCTGCCGACGTGGGCATTCCCCAGAACACCATGGTCCTGGGCAAGCACTCCGGCAAGCACGCGCTTCGGGAGAAGCTGGAGTCCATGGGCTACGAGCTCAGCGACGAGGAGCTGGAGGGCGTCTTCACCCGCTTCAAGGGCCTGGCGGACAAGAAGAAGAGCATCACCGGCTCCGACCTGGAGTCCCTGGTGCTCCACCGCCGGAACAACAGCCTCAACGCCCAGACCGGCGCCTGCCGCCTGCTGGGGCACCTGATCAACACCAGCACCAGCGCCAGCCTTCCCACCACCTCCTATGTCAAGCTGGAGCGGGACGGGGAGGTTATGGAGGACGTCGCCGTGGGCTCCGGCCCGGTGGACGCGTCCTTCACCGCCATCAACCGGATGCTGAACATGGACATCAAGCTGGAGAGCTTCAGCCTCAACGCCGTCACGGACGGAGAGGACGCCATCGGCGAGGGCATCGTAAAGATCAAGGCCCCCAATGGAGAGACCTACACCGGCACCGGCCTCTCCACGGACATCATCGAGTCCTCCATCCGGGCCTATGTCAACGGCATCAACAAGATGCTGGAGGACGATACCGCCGGGGCCACGGCCTGAGTTCCGTTCAATACTTTCCATCATCGTAAAGGAGCGTGATTAATATGGGAATGACTATGACGCAGAAAATCCTGGCCAAGCACGCGGGGCTGGAGTCCGTCCGGGCCGGCCAGCTCATTCAGGCGAAACTGGACCTGGTGCTGGGCAACGACATCACCACCCCCGTGGCCATCAACGAGTTCGAGGCGGCGGGCTTTGACCAGGTCTTCGACAAGAGCAAAATTGCCCTGGTAATGGACCACTTTGCCCCCAACAAGGACATCAAGGCCGCCGCCCAATGCAAGCAGTGCCGTACCTTCGCCCGGCGCTTTGACATCGAGCACTATTTCGACGTGGGCGACATGGGCATCGAGCACGCCCTGCTTCCGGAAAAGGGTCTGGTGGCTCCTGGCGAGGCGGTCATCGGCGCGGACTCCCACACCTGCACCTACGGCGCGCTGGGCGCGTTCTCCACCGGTGTGGGGTCCACGGACATGGGCGCCGCCATGGCGTCCGGGGAGGCCTGGTTCAAGGTGCCCGCCGCCATCCGGGTGCGTCTCACCGGAAGCCTGCGGCCCTTCGTCTCCGGCAAGGACGTGATTTTGACCCTCATCGGTATGATCGGCGTGGACGGGGCCCGGTATCAGTCTCTGGAGTTCACCGGCCCCGGTGTGGCCGCACTCTCGATTTACGACCGGCTGACCATCTCCAACATGGCCATTGAGGCCGGGGCGAAAAACGGCATTTTCCCCGTGGACGATGTGACGAAGGCCTATGTGGAGGGCCGGGTCACCCGCCCCTGGACCGTTTACGAGGCGGACCCCGACGCGGAGTATGAGCGGACGGTGGAAATCGACCTCTCCCAGGTGGACTGCACTGTCGCCTATCCCCACCTTCCTGAAAACGCCCACAGCGCCCGGGAGGGGAAGGATGTCAAAATCGACCAGATCGTCATCGGGTCCTGCACCAACGGCCAGCTTCCCGACCTGGAGGCCGCCGCCGCCATTTTGAAGGGGCGGCATCTGGCGAAGGACGTCCGGGGCATTGTCATTCCCGCCACCATGAACGTCTACCGCGAGTGCATGAAGCGGGGCCTGACGGATATCTTCCTGGACGCGGGCTGCATCGTCTCCACCCCCACCTGCGGGCCGTGCCTGGGCGGCTACATGGGCATCCTGGCCGCCGGAGAGCGCTGCGTCTCCACCACCAACCGCAACTTTGTGGGCCGTATGGGCCACGTGGACAGCGAGGTCTATCTGGCCTCTCCCGCCGTGGCGGCGGCCTCCGGCATCGCCGGGCACATCTGCCATCCGGAAGACGTTTGATCGAGGAGGTTTGAACTATGAAAGTACAGGGAACCGTGCATAAATACGGAGACCATGTGGACACGGACGTCATCATCCCCGCCCGCTATCTGAACACCCCGGACCACAAGGAGCTGGCCGCCCACTGCATGGAGGACATCGACAAGGACTTCATCCGCCGGGTGAAACCGGGGGATATCATGGCCGCCGGCGTGAACTTCGGCTGCGGCTCCTCCCGGGAGCATGCCCCCATCGCCATCAAGGCCAGCGGCGTCAGCTGCGTGATTGCCGCCACCTTCGCCCGCATTTTCTACCGCAACGCCATCAACATCGGTTTGGCCATTCTGGAGTGTCCCGCCGCCAGCGCCGGAATCGCTGGCGGCGACGAGGTGGCGGTGGACTTTGACACCGGCGTCATCACGAACCTCACCAAGAACGAGACCTATCAGGCGGAGCCCTTCCCGCCGTTTATCAAGGATATGATCGAGCAGGGCGGACTCATGGCCTCTCTGAAGGCCGGAAAGGCGGACGCATGAACAAGACCATCGCCGTCATTCGGGGCGACGGCATCGGCCCCGAGATCGTGAACGAGGCTGTGGGCGTACTGGATACCGTGGCGAAAAAGTTCGGCCATACCTTCACCTATCAGGACGCCCCTATGGGCGGAAACGCCATCGACGCCTTCGGCGTGCCCCTGCCGGAGGAGAGCCTTGCGGTCTGTCTGGCTTCCGACAGTGTGCTGCTGGGGGCGGTGGGGGGCCCCAAGTGGGACGACCAGCCTTCCGCCAACCGGCCGGAGCGGGGGCTTTTGAGGCTCCGCAGCGCCCTGGGGCTCTATACCAACGTCCGGCCCGCCCGGATGTTTTCCGACCTCTCCGCCTCCTGTCCCCTCCGGGCGGACATCGCGGCCAGGGGCATTGACTTCGTGGTGGTGCGGGAGCTCATCGGCGGCCTGTATTTCGGCGAGCACACCACCACGGAGGCGGACGGCGAGCGGAAGGCGGTGGACGTCTGCTCCTATACGGAGCATGAGGTGCGCCGGGTGGCCCGGGTGGCCTTTGACATGGCCCGGAAGCGCCGGGGACGGGTGACCTCCGTCGACAAGGCCAACGTGCTGGACACCTCCCGTCTGTGGCGGAAGACCGTGGAAGAGGTGGGCAGGGAGTATCCGGATGTGGAGCTCCTCCACATGTATGTGGACAACGCTGCCATGCAGCTGGTCCGGGACCCCAGCCAGTTTGATGTGATCGTGACGGAGAACCTCTTTGGGGACATCCTCTCCGACGAGGCCAGCCAGATCACCGGCTCTATCGGCATGATTCCCTCCTCCAGCATGGGAGAGGGGACTCGGGGTCTCTACGAGCCCATTCACGGCTCCGCCCCGGACATCGCCGGGCAGAACAAGGCCAACCCCATCGGCACCATCCTGGCGGCGGCGATGATGCTGCGCTACAGCTTCGACATGGCCGAGGAGGCCGGCGCGGTAGAGGCCGCCGTGGACCAGACGCTGAAGGCGGGCTTCCGCTGCGGCGATATCATGGGCGAGGGCGGCAGGCTTCTGGGCTGCAAGGAGATGGGCGCGGAGATCCGGGCCCGGATTTGAGCGCGGAGCGCATAAGAACCGGCGGAGAGTTTTTCTCTTGGAGCTGCATGCAGTTTCCGTGGGAAGGGCTCTCCGCCGTTTGCCTGGGGGGGCCGTCAGCCGAATGTTTTTTCCAAGTAGTTCTCGATATCCTCTCTTGAACGGAAAATAAACATGCTTTTTTCCTGCCGGTATCGATCGATGAGTTCATAAACTGCGGGCATTTCATTCTGCGGAAAGTCCAAAATCCACTGCCGGAATTCTTCGTCGGATTCGGTTTCCACCCATGGCATATCCTCGCGGGGCTTTCCGATCCGTGACTCTGCCCCTGCGAGGCATGTTTCTGCCGGGAAATCCAGCAAAAACACCGTATCACAAGATTGAAACCGCAGTTCAAGCGTCCTGCCATAGTTTCCATCCAGAATCCATTGTCCTGTTGAAATAATTTCTTTTAACCGGCGGTCAAAGGTATCCCGGCTGACGGTGGTTCTATCCGGTTTGTGCCACAGCATATCAAGATGATATAGAGGCAAACCGGTTTTCTTTTTCAGCCTTCTTGCAAACGTGCTTTTTCCCGCGCCCGGACAGCCGATAACGATTGCTTTAGTAAACATGGATGTTCCCCTCCGAATAAAAATCTGCTGCGCTGATTTTATCATGGGCTACCCTTCCGCTCAATAGGCTCCTATGGAATTGCCGCAGTTTTCCATGGGCGGCAGGGTTCTCAAGCGGGAGTTTTTCCGGTCCCCTTTGACAAAGGCCAACCTATTTGCTATGATGGAACCATCAACAAGGAGAGGAGCGGGACTATGAAACACGTGAAATACGGCAAGTGCGTCCGCTGCGGCAGGACCTATGAGGCGGCGCCGGACCTGACCACCTGCGAATGCGGGGGCATTTTGGACATCACCTACGACTATGATTGGATCAGGACCCGGCTGACCAAGGAGGTTCTGGCGGCGCGGACCGAGCGCTCCATGTGGCGCTACCGGGAGCTGCTGCCCATTGAGGAGTCTACCGCCCCCACGCCTCTGCGGGTGGGCTGGTCGCCTTTGTATGAGGAGCCCCGCCTGGCGGAGCAGCTGGGACTGGGCCGCCTCTTCGTGAAGGACGACGGGCAGAACCCCACCGCATCCCTGAAGGACCGGGCCAGCGCCATGGCGGTGGCCAAGGCCCAGGAGGCCGGGGCGAAGGTCATCGCCTGCTCCTCCACGGGAAACGCCGCCTCCTCCCTGGCGGGAAACGCGGCGGCGGCGGGACTGGAGACCTATATTTTCGTGCCCTCCCGGGCCCCCAAGGGGAAGGTGGCCCAGCTGATGACCTTTGGGGCCATGGTGATCTCCGTCCAGGGCAGCTATGAGGAGACTTTCGAGCTGAGCAAGGCGGCCATTGAAAAGTGGGGCTGGTACAACCGCAACGCCGCCATCAATCCCTACCTCTCCGAGGGCAAGAAGACCGTGGCCCTGGAGATCATGGAGCAGCTGAACTGGGAGGTCCCGGATTACATCGCCATCTCCGTGGGGGACGGCTGCACCATCGCCGGGCTGTGGAAGGGCCTCAAGGACCTGCACGCCATCGGCTTTATCCCCAGGCTGCCCCGGCTGATCTCCGCCCAGGCGGCGGGCTGCTGCCCGCTGAACCGGGCCATTGAGACCGGAGAGCCCTGGAGGCCCATGGAGGAGAATACCCTGGCGGATTCCATCGCCGTGGGCGTGCCCCGGAACGCCGACAAGGCCCTCATGGCGATTCGGGAGTCCAACGGCCTGACCGTGAACGTCACGGACCAGGAGATCATGGCCGCCCAGCAGCTTCTGGGCCGGACCTGCGGCGTCTTCGGCGAGCCCGCCGGCGTCACCGGCACGGCGGGGGTGAAGAAGCTCTGCGAGGCGGGCGTCATCGGGAAGAACGACACGGTGGTCTCTGTGGTGACGGGCAACGGCTTGAAGGACGTGGCCAACGCCATCGCCGCCTGCGGAGAGCCCATCTCCATTCCCGGCGACATGGAGCGGCTGCTGGAGGCCTTCGCGGAGCGGGGCGTCCGGGTGTGAGCCGGCAGAGGGTGCGCCTGCGGGCGTATGCCTCCTCGGATATCCGGGAGATTGCGGCGCTGTTTTACGAGACGGTGCATGCAGTGAACGCTGCGGACTACACGGCGGAGCAGCTGGACGCCTGGGCGGACGGGCGAACGGACCTGGCGGAGTGGGACCGGAGCTTTCTGGACCATGTGACGCTTGTGGCGGAGACGGACGGCGGAATCGCCGGCTTCGGAGACATCACCTCCCGGGGCTATCTGGACAGACTGTATGTCCACAAGGATTTTCAGAGGCAGGGGATTGCCTCCGCCCTCTGCGATGCGCTGGAGAGGGCTGTGGGTGCGGACCGGATGGTCACCCATGCGTCCATAACCGCCCGGCCCTTTTTTGAGAGCCGGGGCTACCGTGTGGTCCGGGAACAACAGGTGCTCCGGCGCGGGGTCCTTCTGACGAATTACCAGATGGAAAAGCAGCGGGAACCCTCCACACAAAACGCCTGTTAGAGAGCAGAAAACGCCGTTGCGCTTCGGACGGAACCGGAGTAAGATATCCCCAAGCATCCGATCCAACAGACAGGAGGAACCCCATGCACATTGCCTTTGACGCGCACTGCTGGGCGGAGATTGACCTGGACGCCCTGGTTCACAATTTTCATCAGATTCAGCGGCGGGCGGGCTCCGCCGTGGTCTGCGCCGTGGTGAAGGCCGACGCCTACGGCCACGGGGACCGCTTGACAGCCCGCGCGCTGGCGGAGGCGGGGGCGGCCTGGTTTGCCGTATCCTCCCTGGCGGAGGCCCGGCATCTGCGCCGCAGCGGAATCACGCAGCCCATTTTGATCCTGGGGATGACCCGCCCCGCGTGCGCGGCGGCGCTGGCGGCGGAGGGCATCACCCAGGCCGTCTACAGCCTGGAGTACGGCCGGGCTTTGGCCGCCTCGGCGGAGGCGGCCGGCGTCACGGTGGAGGTGCATCTGAAGGTGGACACCGGCATGGGCCGCATCGGCTTCGGGGCCTGCCGGGACCTGGAGGAGGCGGTCTCGGGCCTTCTGGCATGCCGGAGGCTGAAGGGCCTCTCCGTCACCGGCGTGTTCCAGCATTTTTCCGTTGCGGACTCCCTGGCGGAGGACGACCGCCGCTACACCGGGGAGCAGTACGCTCTTTTCCGCCGGGTAGTGGAGCGGCTGGAGGAGGCGGGGGCCCTGGGCGTCATTCACTGCTCCAATTCCGCCGGACTGACCGCCCACCCGGACTGGAGCTGCGATATGGTTCGCGCCGGTGTGATACTCTATGGCCAGGACCCCAGCGCCGAGGTGACCTTTCCGGGGCTCCGTCCGGTCATGACGCTGAAAACTGTGGTCAGCCAGGTGAAGACCCTGGCCCCGGGGGACTGCGTGGGCTATGGCCGGTTCTACACGGCGGACCGCCCCCTCCGGGCGGCCACGGTCTGCTGCGGCTATGCCGACGGGTATCCCCGGTGCCTTTCCAATTTGGGCGTGGCCTCCATCCACGGAAAACCCGCCCCGATAATCGGCCGGGTGAGCATGGACCAGATCGTTCTGGACGCCTCCGCCGTGCCCGGGGCCGCCGCCGGGGACGAGGTCACCCTGCTGGGCGCCGCCCCGGCGGACGGGTTCGCCCAGGCGGCGGAGAAGGCGGGGACCATCTCCTATGAGCTCCTCTGCGCCGTGGCCCGCCGGGTGCCCCGGGTCTATTACCGGGGCGGCGAGGTCGTGGAGGAGCTGGACTATCTGGATAAGGAATGAAAACCCTGCCAGGGCCGGGCCTTGACATCCGGCTTTGTCCATGCTATCATCGTCCTTAGCAAGCCCGTTCCCGGAAAGTTGTTTCTGACCGGAGGACCGGAATGAATATCTGTCGGTCTGGCGGCAAGGTGGGTTCCGAGCCGTAAGAGGAGAGAGTGGGACACGGAGGGATTTTCCCGCCCCGGGTCTTGTTGCGTTGTGCGTGTTCACAGCCCCTCTGCCAATCGGCGGAGGGGCTTGGTTTTTTGGAAAAGGAGGGAAGACTGTATGGAGACCCGCGTCGCCGTTCTGGCGGTCATCGTCCGGGAGGCGGATTCCGTGGCGGCGCTGAACGCCTTACTGCACCAGTACGAAAGCGCCGTCATCGGCCGGATGGGCGTCCCCTGCCGGGAGCGGGGAATACGCCTGATCAGCGTGGCCCTGGACGCACCGGCGGACGTCATCTCCGCCCTGTCGGGGAAGATCGGACGCCTGCCCGGCGTGACGGCCAAGACCGTTTACGCCCCTCCTGCTTTTTCTTGAAAGAAAAAGCGGGCAAAAAGCACGTTTGTGTGCTCTGATGCTTTGGCAAAGAACCAAGCCGCAGCTGCGGCGATGAAATAGTTTGGAGGAACGATGGATGAAAGTCATGAAGACGCTGGCTCTTGCCCTGGCCCTGCTGCTGGCCCTCTCCGCCTGCGGCGTGATCCGCGGCGACGGTCCCACCCAGGTAGTGAGCGGCTCCGCCCCGGCGGAGGAAACGCAGAATACCCCGGCGGAGGACCCCGCTCCCCCGGATGATACGCCGGACGAGGCCTATCCCCTTTGGGTGGGAGCGCTGAAGGGCCCCACCGCCATGGGCCTGGTGCGGATGATGGAGAAGAGGGGCGTCATTGCGTCCGTCTATAACTGGCACTTCGATCTGGCGGGCTCCGCCGACGAGCTGACCCCCAAGCTCATCAAAGGGGAGCTGGATATCGCCTGCGTCCCCGCCAATCTGGCGGCGGTGCTGTACAACAAGACCGAGGGGCAGATGGTCACCCTGGCCGTCAATACCCTGGGGGTTCTCTACATTGTGGAGAACGGCGGGGAGACCGTCCAGTCCATGGCGGACCTGAGAGGGAAGACCCTGGTGGCCGCCGGGAAGGGGTCCACGCCGGAGTTCGGTCTCCGCTACCTCTTGGAGCAAAACGGTCTGGACCCGGAGCGGGACGTGACCATCGACTGGAAGAGTGAGCACGCCGAGTGCGTCGCCGCCCTGGCGGCGGGAACGGCGGACCTGGCCCTGCTGCCGCAGCCCTTCGTCACCGTGGCCCAGGAGAAGCTGGAATATCTCCGGGTGGCTCTGGACCTGACGGCGGAGTGGGACGCCCTGGACAACGGCTCCGCCATGATTACCGGCGTGGCCGTGGCCCGGCGGGAGCTGGTGGAAACGCGGCCGGAGCTGGTGGATGTGTTTTTGAGGGAGTACGCCGCTTCCGTGGACTGGGTAACGGAAAACACCGCCGGGGCGGCGGAGCTGGTGGCCCAAAACGGCATCATCGAGAGTCCCGCCGTGGCGGAAAAGGCCCTGCCCCACTGCAACATCGTCTGCCTCACCGGACAGGAGATGTATGAAAAGCTCTCGGGCTATCTCCAGATTCTGGCGGAGGCGGCTCCGGAGTCCGTGGGCGGCGCGATGCCTCGGGACGACTTCTTCTATGGCATCTAAGCTCCGTCCGGTTCTGTTCTGGCTTTTGGTCTGGCAGGGGGGAAGCATGGCCCTGGCGGCGGCGGTCCCCAACGGGTCGCTGCTGCTGGCCTCGCCGGCGCGGGTGGTCCTGCGGCTTTTGGAGCTGCTGCCCACAGCCGCCTTCTGGCAGGCGGTGGCGAATTCGTCTCTTCACATTTTCGGCGGGTTCCTGCTCTCCTGCGCGCTGGCGGCGCTGCTGGCGGCCCTGGCGGCGGGACGGCCCTGGCTGGAGGCGCTGCTGGCCCCGCCGGTGGCGGCGGCGAAGGCGGTGCCGGTGGCCTCCTTCATCATTCTGGCCCTGGTTTGGCTGGATTCCCGGTCCCTGCCGCTGTTCATCTCCGTTCTGGTGGCCTTCCCGCCGGTGTATCTGAACGTGCTGGAAGGACTTCGCCGGACAGATGTGCGCCTTCTGGAGCTGGCCCGGGTTTACCGGGTTCCCCTCCGGCGGCGGATCTGGGGAATTTACCTGCCCCAGGCGCTGCCGTATTTCCGCTCCGCCGCCTCCCTGGCCCTGGGCCTTTGCTGGAAGGCGGGCGCGGCGGCGGAGGTCATCGGCCTTCCGGCGGGGACTATTGGCGAGCGGCTGTACACCGCCAAAATCTATCTGCAAACGCCGGACCTCTTCGCCTGGACCGCCGTCATCCTGCTTTTGTCGGCGGGGTTTGAGATGCTGTTCCTGGCGGCGGTGGACGGGCTTGCGGGAAAGGCGGGACGCTGATGGAGATTTATGTGGAGCGCCTGTGGAAGTCCTACGGCGGCAAAGCCGTGCTGCGGGACCTGAGCGCAGTGTTTCTGACCGGAATCACCTGTGTCACCGCCCCCTCCGGCACGGGGAAAACTACCCTGCTCCGCCTGCTTTTGGGGCTGGAGCGTCCCGACGCCGGAGCGATCCGGGGCGCGGATGGCCACTGGGCCGCCGTCTTTCAGGAGAACCGCCTGTTGGAGGACCTGCCCGCCGCCGCGAATCTCCGGTTTGTTCTGGGGGAGATTCCCCCGGCGGCGCAGGAGGTGCTGGAGCGTCTGGGGCTGGACCTGGAGGACCCCCGGCCTGTCCGGCTCTGGTCCGGCGGGATGCAGCGCCGCCTGACGCTGGCCAGGGCGCTGCTGGCTCCGTCGGAGGCGTTGGCTTTGGACGAGCCCTTCACCGGCCTGGACGGCGAGAACCGCGCCCGGTGCCTGGCCCTGATCCGGGAGGCGGGGGAGAAAAAGCCCGTGGTGCTGGCCACCCACAGCCTGGAAGGGCTGGAGGACGCGCCCCTGCTTCGCCTGCCCGCGCCGCCGGAATAGGGGCCGTCGCTTTGGCCGCTGGGGCCGTTTTCCGGCGGGATCCCCGCCGCTGCGGTTTAATAAGGGCGAGGCCCGCGTTCCGGAGACCGCCGGAGGGCGGGCCTTTTCGCGGGGCGCGGGCGTGAAACGGGCCCCTGAATGGCCGGCGGAAGGCCGAGAGGACGCGGCTCCCCGGTCGTTCGGACCGGGGAGCCGCAGTTTTCCGTTCAGAAGGGATTCCAATAGCGTCCGCCGTTGGGAATGTTCAAAAGCAGGGAGATGGCGATCAGGACGAAGCCGCAGACAAAGGCGATATAGTCGTTCCGGAGGAACGGCTGCTCCCGATACCAGGTGCGGGTTTTCTCTCTGCCGAAGCAGCGGAGCTCCATGGCGTTGGAGACCACTTCGATCCGGTCCAGACTGGAGAGGATCAGCGGCATCAGAATGCTGGTGGCGCTTTTCAGCCGCTTGAAGACCCCCGCCTTGCCGGACAGCTCTACGCCCCGCGCCTGCTGGGCAAGGGAGATGTCGTGGAACTCCTTCATGACATCCGGGATATACCGCAGCGCCAGAGACACGGAGTAGGCGATGCGGTAGCTGACGCCGATGCGGTTGAGGGAGGAGGCGAATTCGCTGGGCTGCGTCGTGCAGATGAACAGCATGACCACCGGAATCGTGGCGGTGTATTTCAGGACCACGTTGAGGTGATAGAGCAGCTGCTGGCTGGTGATGGTATACCGCCCGATGATGTGCAGAAGCAGCGTCCTGGAGCCGTAGATGGTGACGCCGTGCTCCGGGGAGAAGAGATAGATCAGGGCGTTGTTCAGCAGAAGGAACACCAGGGTGAAAATCAGCAGCACCTTCACGTCGGACAGGCGGATTTTCGACACCTGGAAGAGCACTACTGCGGCCACGGTGAGGAAGATCAGATACCGGGTGTCAAAGGTGACCATGGCGGCGAAAATCCAGCACATCATGCACGCCAGCTTGGCCGCGCCGGTGAGCGCGTGAATGGGGGACTTCCGGTCAATGAAGTTGAAGAGCTTAACCATGGCTTCTCGCCTCCCTGTCGTAATCAATAAAGTGCTGAACAAAGCGGTTGGGAGCCTCCGCGCCGCACATCAGCGCAAGGTCGTAGAGGGAGGTTTCCTTCAGGCTGGCGCGCCGGATGATGTCGGGGCTGGTCAGAATGTTGGCGGAGGTATCGTCCGCGATGATCTGCCCCTGGGAGAACACCACCGCCCGCTTGGCATACTCCAGCATCAGGTGCATGTCGTGGGTAATCATGACCACGGTGATGTCCAGGGCGCTGAGGCCCCGGAGGAACTCCATGATCTCCGTGTAATGGCGGAAGTCCTGGCCCGCGGTGGGTTCGTCCAGAATCAGCATTTCCGGGTTCAGCACCAGGATGGAGGCGATGGTCACCCGCTTTTTCTGCCCGAAGCTCAGCGCGGAGATGGGCCACTTCCGGAAGGGGTACAGACCGCAGATTTTCAGCGTCTCCTCCACCCGGCGGGTGATCTCGTCCTCCGCCACGCCCCGGAGCCGGAGGCCCAGGGCCACCTCGTCGAAGATGAAGGACTTGGAGATCATCTGGTTGGGGTTTTGCATTACATAGCCGATGCGGTCCGCCCGCTCCTTGATGCTCAGGGAGGACATATCCTCTCCCTTGAAGCGAAGGACGCCCTTCTGGGGCTTTTCAAACCCGCAGATGGCCTTGGAGAAGGTGGATTTGCCCGCGCCGTTGGTGCCGACGATGGCCAGCAGCTCCCCCTTCTCGATGCGCAGGCTGACGCCCTTCAGCGCGTGGAAGCCGTTTTCGTATGTAAAGTCGATGTTCTCCGCCGAGAGCAGAACCTCTCCCTTCTCCGGCGGGGGAGACGGAATCTGCTGCGCGCCCCAGTCCCGGACCCGGCGGCGGTCCTCCTCGGAGAGGCGCACGCTGCGGATGCTTTGGGGCAGGCTTTCCGGCGTAATCTCCACGCCCGCGTAGCGCATGGCGGTGAGGTACAAAGGCTCCCGGATGCCGTTTTCCAAAAGCAGTCCGGTGGAGAGCAGCTGGTCCGGGGTGGAGTCCAGCAGGATTTTCCCGTCCCGCATCAGGATGATGCGGTCCACATCCCGCCAGAGAACGTCCTCCAGCCGGTGCTCAATGATGACGATGGCGGCCTTGGTGTCCTGGTGAATCTGGTCGATGAGCTCGATGGCCTGTTTGCCGGTGGCGGGGTCCAGGTTCGCCAGGGGCTCGTCAAACAAAAATACCTGCACGTCATTGATCATTACGCCGGCCATGGAGACCCGCTGTTTCTGTCCGCCGGACAGCTCGTCGGGCGCGTGGTCCAAGTGGCGCTCAATGCCGACCTTCTCGGAGACCGCCTTCACCCTGGGAATCATCTCTTTTTGAGGCGTGCAGGCGTTTTCCAGAACAAAGGCGATGTCCTCCGCCACCGTCAGGCCGATGAACTGCCCGTCCGGGTCCTGAAGCACGGTGCCCACGGTCTTGGAGAGCTGGAAGATGCTGGTGTCCTTGGCCTCCTCCCCGCTGATCTTCAGGCTTCCGCTCTGCTCACCGGGGTAGGCGAAGGGGATGAGCCCGTTGATGCAGCTGGCCAGCGTGGACTTGCCGCAGCCGGAGGGACCGGCGATCAGCACCTTCTCGCCGGGATAGATGGAGAGGTTGATGTTGTACAGGGTGGGTTCGGCTTGAGATTTGTATTGGAAAGAGAAATTCTCAAATTGAATGATAGGGCTGCTCATAGGCGCCGCGTCCCTTCTTTTTTATCTTTTATCGATGTTGCCTTGCAGGGTTGAGACCAGGGAAACGATCAGTCCTCTTTCTGGAGGGAGCCCTTTTTCGGGCGGGCCGCCACATAGGCGATGCAGAGCAGCGTTCCCACCACCGCGGTGGAGATGATGTTGCCCACGCTGCCCACGGCGCCCTGAAGGAAGATTTTCTCCATGGGCTCGCTGTACAGCAAGATGTCCAGGCCGGGGGCGATCAGGCCCCAGGCGATCAGGTGCGCCACAACCTGGGCGACGTTGAAGAGAATGATGCCCTTAATGCCAAACTCGCCGTCGTCCAGGCGCAGCTTCTTGCCCAGCAGGCCCATGGCCAGACCGAAGAAGGTCGAGCCGATGATCCAGCTCCACCACACGCCCCAGCCGCCGGCCAGGTCGCCCAGGAAGTGGCCGATGAGGCACATCAGCGCGCCGGCCATGGGGCCGAACAGCATGCTCATGACCGCCATGGTGCCGTAGTGAACGCTGAGCTTCAGGTTGGGCAGGGGAGTGGGGATGGCGATGTAGGTGCTGAGCACGAAGAACAGCGCGGCGCCAATGCCGATGGCGACGATGGTCTTGATACTGAACTTTTTCATAGTAGACACTCCTTTATATTTCGTGATCTGCGCGCGGCTGGTGAAAGTCCGTGGAGGGGTCAGAAAAGTTCCTCCGCCCGGGGAATCGCCTCCGCCGCGCCGGTCCGGGTCACAGCGGCGGCGGCGGCCCTTGCCGCCCGCTCCAGGGCCGTCTGCGGACGGCGGGTTTCCAGATAGACGGCCAGGAAGTATCCAAGGTAGGTATCCCCGGCTCCGGTGGTGTCCACCGCCGTCACGGGGAAGGCGGACTGCCGGAGTACCTCCCCCTCCCCGGCGAAGAGGGAACCCTCTCCCCCAAGGGTGAGCACCAGCTTCTTTTGGGGATACGCCTCCATAAACCGGGAGACGCCCTGGGAGGGGTCTTCCGTCCCCGTCAGCGCAGCCAGTTCCAGCTCGTTGAGAACCAGCCAGTCGGCCAGGCCCACAGCGTCCCCCCGCAAGAGCTCCGGCGTGATGGGGGACGGGTTCAGCCACAGCTCCATGCCCCGGGCCTTTGCCTGGCGGGCGATGTAGTCGTTCTCGGAAATCTCGTTTTGCAGCAGCAGCACGTCTCCGGCAGAAAAGCGGGACAGCGTCCGGTCCGCCTGTTCCCGGGAGACCGCCGCGTTGGCCCCGGCGCAGATGAGGATGCAGTTCTGCCCGCTGCCGTCCACCTGTATGATGGCGTGGCCGGTGGGGACGGAGACGGTTTCCACGCAGTCCGTGTGAATGCGGTCGGCCTGGAGAATCTTCAGCAGCGTCTCCCCGTCCGGGCCGACGCAGCCCGCCATATGCACCTCGGCTCCGGCCCGGGCCAGGGCAATCGCCTGGTTCAGGCCCTTGCCCCCGGCGTGGAGGGCGTATCCGGCGGCGGAGACGGTTTCGCCCGGCTTCAAAAAACGCTCCACACGGTAGGTATGGTCAATGTTGAGAGAGCCAAAACAGAGGACCTTCATGAATCTCCCCCTTCCATCAGTGTTTGGAACAGGCTGCTGGCCAGGGCGTCCCGTTCAATGTGGCTGACGTAACGCATGAGGTGCCGGCCCTCCGGGAATTCGTATCCTGCCCGGAGGGGGACCGGGGCGGGAACCAGTTTGTCTTCCATGAACCGCCCCCCGTCGTTCAGCAGCCAGGCCACGGCGGTCACGTCCCAGATGGTTTTCGTCCAGCACAGGTCGGTTGAGTAGGAATGAACCTCCTCAATGACGTTGGAGGCGAGATAGCGGCAGAGGGGATTGGCCGGGAGCAGATGCTGCTCCAGCTCGGAGCGGCTGACCGTGAAATGCTCCACCACGCCCCAGCAGGGAAGCTGCACGAGGGGAACGCCGGAGCCAAAGAGCACCTGCGCCGCGGGGAGGTCCTCAATCAGGTTAAATTCCTCCTGTTCCATGCGGTGATAGGCGCTGCCCCCCAGCCACACCACCACCATCCGATCCCGAATCGCCGGACATTGCAGCAGGGCCGAGGCGATGTTGGTGGCGGCGGCGATGCCGATCACATAGAGGGGATGCTCCGGGGAGTGGGCCATGGCCCGGCGGACCAGGTCCTGCGAGGCGTCGGAGACGGCGGGCGTGGACGCGTCGGACAGGAAGCGGTCCGCTCCCTTGTACACGAGGCTCCGGTATTCCGGCTGGCCCGCCAGGTCCAGGACCTTCAAAATCTCCTGGTAGCTCTTCTCCATCCCCTCCTGGGGGGAGGCGGCTTTCTCGTTGAAAAAGGGGGCGGCGTAGATGGCCTGGAGCCGGAGCCGCCGGGAGTTCCGCAGCAGATAGGCGAGGGCGAACTGGTCGTCCACCTCGTTGAAGGTGTCCGTGTCGATGACGGCGTCGATGGGCTGGGTTCCCGGGAATTCCAGCATTTTGCGAAGCGCTGAATCCGTCATAGGCGGGCGTCCTCCGCCGGAATCCGGCTGACGGTGACCGCCCAATCCCCGCCCCGGCCGCACTGGTACTTCGCGGTGAAGCTGGCCTGATTGAGGCCCAGGGAGAGGTAGCCGGCGGAGGCGTTGAAGAGGATGGGGGCGCCTTGGGCCACATAGCCGAAGGACTTGTGGTAGAGCACGTCATCCTGGAACACCGTCTTGCCGCCGTGGGTCAGCAGGACGCGGAGCGTATCGCCGTGGCGGAAGCCCGCCTCCGCCACCTGGGCCAGGGGAATGTTGAAAACGATGCTGCCGAAATGATCGCTGGTGCTGGTGACAATGCCGGAGATGGCGCCCTCCCGAACCTCGGCGGTTTTGAGCGCGTCCTCCAAAAGGACGACGTCTTCCGCCGGATAGGCGGGACCCACCCCCTCGAAGGAGATCACGCCGGAGGCCAGCCGGGCTGCGCAGTAGGCGAAGATGTCCCGGCCATGGAAGACGGAGAAGGCCTCCGACCCCTTGAGGCGGTTGACGGTTTCGTCAATCTCCCGGACGGCGGCGATGCCGGGGGATTTGCTTAGGTGCGTCAGGGTGCCGTTGTCCGGCGTCACGACATAGTTTCCGTCCTTTAGCAGCGCCACGCAGGCCTTCCGGGACGTGCCCACGCCGGGGTCCACCACGGAGACAAACACCGTCCCCTTGGGCCAGTAGGGTTCCACATAGTCCAGCTCCATGCTGGCGGCCCAGATGTCATAGGGCGGGAGGTCATGGGTGATGTCTACGCATTCCAGCTCCGGGTCCACCAGCTTGCAGACGCCCACCATGGAGGCGACCGCACCCCATTTCCTGGAAAAGTCCGTCTGCCATACGATGCAGGGCTTGCGGTTTGAAACAAGCGTCATACGATATCCGCCCCCGCGCTTACGCCCTGGAATCGGGGCCGATGGCGATGTGCCAGCTGTTGCCGGTGCCGATGTTATAGGCCTTGGCGAAGCTGCCCTGGTTGATGGCGACGGCCATGCAGTCCAGGGAGTTGACGTAAATGAGGGGCTCGCCCACGAAGACGCCGGCGAAGGACTGGGCGTAAATCATGGTGTTGCGGTAGATGGTGCGGGTGTCGTTGGTGATGGTCAGCTCCGCCCGCTGGCCCACCTGGATGCCGAGGGATTTGAACATCTCCCGGGGGATGTTGGTCCAGAGACTGCCAAAGCGGATGTCCAGCACGTCGATGGTGCCCTCCACGTTGTTCTCGTGGCACACGGGCTCCACCACGGGCAGCTCGATGACGGACTCCGGCGGGACGGCGGGACCCACCTGCTCGAAGGAGATGATCCCGGCGGCGAGGCGGGCGCCGGTGTAGGCGTAGACGTCCCGGCCATGGAAGGTGTAGCTCTCCTCAGAGCCTGCGAGGCGGTTGACGGTCTCGTCGATGGTACGGGCCTCGGCGATGCCGTATTTCCGCTTGATGTGGGTGAGGGTGCCGTTGTCAGGGGTGACGATGAGCTGGCCGGTGGCGGTTTTCACCACGATGCTGCGGCGGGTGGAGCCCACGCCGGGGTCCACCACGGAGACGAACACGGTGCCCTCGGGCCAGTAGCGGACGGTCTGAACCAGCCGGTAGCTGGCCTGCCAGATGTCATAGGGCGTGATGCCGTGGGTGAGATCGGAGATGTTCAGTCCGCCGTCCACGCCGTAGGCCACGCCGTACATGGCGCTGACCGCGCCGTCCTCAATGCCGAAGTCCGTTTGAAATACCAGGGGTTTCATATTGCTTCTCCTTTCCAATATCGCGAAAATGATGCTTCTATCTGAACGGTCGGTCAGGCCGGTTCATACGGGTTTTGTTCGTGGGTCTGCTCCCGCAGCTCTTCCCGGTGCGCCGCGTAGAAGATTTCCAGCGTGTCGGCGTCCACCAGGGCGGGCGGCACGCCGTGGCGGGTGGTGGAGAGCCCTGCGGCGCAGGTGGCGTACTGAATCGCCGTGTTGAGCGCGCTTCCCTTTGCCAGATAAACCGCCAGAGCGGAAATGAATGCGTCGGCGGCTCCGGTGACGTCCACCGGAGAGATGGGGGCGGGAGGGAAGTAAGCGCCGCCGGTTTCGTCCAGCTTGTAGCAGCCCTGTTCTCCCAGCGTTATGATGACGGTTTCCGCCCCGCCGCGGCGGAAGCGCTCCGCCTGCTCCTCAACGGAAGCGCAGCCGGGAAGCAGCTTTTGGGCTTCCTTCTGGTTGGGAACCAGGATATTCACGCCGCGCAGCAGCTCCGGGTCCATCTGAGAGATGGCGCAGGGCTTCAAGATTACCTTCACACCGTGTTTTTTCGCCAGCTCCACGGCATGCAGCGCGATTTCCTGGCGCAGCTCCGTCTGCATGAGACAGTAGGCCGCGTTGTCAAACAGCGCTTCGTTGGCCGAGATGTGGGAGACGGTCAGCCGTTCGTTTGCGCCGCCGTAAACGGAGATGCTGCTCTCCGCGTCCCTCTGGACGTAAATATATGCGCATCCGGAGCTGGCGTCGTTGTGCATAACGATGCCCTCCGTCTTCACGCCGTTTGTTTTCAGGCACTCGTAGATGGTCCGCCCCTCCAGGTCTCCACCCAGGGAGGAGATCAGGGCGGCGTCCTCCCCCAGTTTCGCCACGCCCAGAGCCTGATTCAGGCCCTTGCCGCCCGGTGTAATCATGCGGTGCCGGACGCCGACGGTTTCCCCCGGCTCCAGTTGGTGGTCGATGGAGAGGAGCGTGTCGATGTTCGACATGCCGATGACCACAAAATGCCTGCGTTTGTCCTGCCTTGGCGGTGCGAGGCTGTCCGGATGGTCCATGCGGGCCTCTGTGACAAAGCCGCCGCCATGCTCCGTCTGCTCCACGCGGTCGATCAGCTGGTTGGCGGCAAACTGGCCCAGCTCCCGATAAGGTTTTGCGATTTTGGAGACATGGGCGCCGTTCAGCGTCCACTCCTCCGGGCAGAGAGAGACGACGGATATGTCCCCGGCGACGCGCAGATTCAGCCGTTCCACCAGACCGGCCACCCGCGCCATGGACTTGCTGTCCATGCAGATCACACCGGTGTAGGACAGCAGCCAGGCGGAGTTGCAGGCGCCGCTCAGGGTCCAGAGCCTCTGGGGCTCGGCATAGACGCCGTTTTCAAAGAGGCATTTCCGAATCCCGCTTACAAACGCCCGCTGCCTGGAATCGTCCGCCGAGGAGACGCAGACGATCTTCTGATGCCCCAGACGAATAAAGGCCTGGGCCGTTTTGAAGCCAAGCTCCTCGTATGAGAAGAATGTTCCCTGGGCCGGATGGCCGAATTCGTCCAGCACATAGACCGGCGTGTTTCCCAATTCCCCGGAAAAGGCGGCGGCCGGCGGAGACAGGGGATTTGTCACCCAGATCACGCCGTCAACGTGGTGCGCCGCCAGCGCCCGCATGTTGGCGCGTTCTTCCTCCGGGGAGGAGTACATGGAGATGACGGTGCTGTACCCGCGGTTCTGCGCCTGGAGGGAGAGTCCGGTTAAAAGCGACAGGTCCGCCTTATCCCCCAGCAGTATTCCCAGCAGCTGGGAGGATCTTCCGGCGATGGCGCTGCTGTAGGGCATGTAGTTGTATTCTTTGGCGATTTTCTGAATGCGCGCCTTGGTTTCCCCGCTGATGCTGCCGTCCTTCCCGTTTAAAACTTTGGAGACGGTGGAGACAGATACGTTGGCAAGTTTTGCAATGTCCCGTATGGTCATGGTCTGCACCTTTCTGCGGCCCTTAGAGAAACTATTTTCCTAAAACGTTTTCTTTGACACAGAGTATCATTAGAATCTGGAAAAGTCAATAAGATTCGTGGGTTCTTGATAAATTTGTTGGAGTTACCAATAATTTGCAGCGGCATTTGGTTATAAAAGCATGACAGGAGACTGTGCAAAAAAGAAAAGTGGTCTGCCGGATGCGCAGAAGGACTCCCCCGGCTATGCCGGGGGAGTCCTTTTCCTCACATAGGATGCGGTGCCAAAGGATACGGTAAGGCTGGATGCAAAGGTCCCGGCCTTCAGCGGGGAACGCGGAACATGCAGCCGTAGAGCATGCCGCCCACATCGTTGCCAAACATGTCTTTTGCCTGGGCGAAAATCCGGTAGGTATTGCCGCGCATGGTCTCATCCACCGTAAAGTTGTGGCGGAACTCCAGAATGGACTTGGAGATTTTTCCGTCCGCGAATTCCCGGTCCAGGCCCGAAATCTCCTTGTCGATGGATTTCACGAAGGTGCCGTCCGCCAGCTTGATCGTATAGGTGACGCTGGCGATGCGGTTGCCCATCTGGAAGGACTCCGTATCCGGCAGGAAGGTTACCTCCTCGGGCTGGATGACTTTGCAGACGCCGTTCAGAGAAATGGTTTCCCCGGGATGGACGTCAAAGGATTTCGAGGAGTCAAACTGGCTGGTGGTTTCCTCTAGAATGGCGGGGCTGATGAAGTTTTCGCGGCTTTCCGTCATGCTGTGGTCCGTCCGGGTGAACTCAAGGGGATTCATCTGCACGTTGTCCTTTTGGATAAATTTGCCCTGGATGGTGGTTCCGTGCTGGGTGATCTCAGGCTCTCCAATGTCGTAGTAGCAGTAGGAGAGGCTGTTCATCTGATCCAGAGCCTTGTCGTAGGCCAGCTGCCCCAGCTCCACGCTGTAGGAGGTGCTGGAGGAGGTGATATTGTAATCAAAGAAGTGCGTCATTCCGCCGATGTACTCCTCCCGATCCGCCAGGGACCAGCGCCTGACGATCTCGGCGGTGAAATCGGTTCCCCAGTCCGGCAGGAACAGGGTGGTGTTCCAGTAACCCGGGAAGGGGTCCAGGAAGACGACGTAGCGGTGTTTCTTGGCATAGGCCTCTACCTTCTCCATGTGAATGTCGGGCGAGAAGCGGGAGAGAACCTTGTTAGCCACGACGCCGATGGTGATCTGCGTGTCCAGGTAACCCAGGGTCAGCCCAGCGCAGGTCAGAGTGACCTTCAGCTCGTAATCACCTTCGGGAAGGGGCTTCAGCTCATGGCCGAACTGGTCTATGGGATTGATGTCCTGGTGATAAGAGCCGCCGTACACGACGCAGGTATAGTGGTCATCCGTGTAGTACGCCTTGTTCCAGGTGTCCTTGAAGGTCTCCGGATTGGCGGGATTATAGACCAGGTCCGGCATCATGGAGGTCTTGAAGGCCTCCCGGTCGCCCACGATGTCAATGCCGGGATAATCCACGTACATTCCGTTCTGGTTGTCCTTGATATTGGTGGACACCTCCCGCATGAGCGTGCCGTCTTTGGCGGTGACGGTGACGGTGAGGGCCGCGTCGGCGGGAACAAAGATGTCGTCGTCAATATCGCCGATCACGTAGAAGTCCCGGAGGGGGCAGATGGTGCGCTGGGATTCGGAGGGGTAAATCAGGGTGAGGCCTTCCTCCGTCACGCCGTTGACCGCAAGGTCCGCCTCCATGTAGTTATGAAGGACGTTGGCCGCCTCGGCCCGGGTCAGCGCATCGCCGCGGCTGCTGTCCGCGTCCATCATCCCCTGGTCTACGGTCCAATCCAGCGCCTGGGAAAATTCGGGAAGCACAGCGTCATGGTGCGCTGCGTAATGGTACAGCATCTCGGCGGCCAGCTGGCAGGTGACGTCAGAGTCTCCCGAAAACGCGGGGGCGGAGGGGACCATTCCATAGGCGTAGGCCCAGGAGGCCATCTTGTCGTTCTCAAAGGCGTCCAGAACCGGCTCGGGAGACTCCACACAGGTCATCACCGGCGCGCCGTCCAGATGGTAGAGCGCCTGCAGGAAGTCCTCGGCGGAGATATCGGAATCCGGAGAGAAGGCGCTGTCCGAGGTTCCGTTCAGAATGCCCTCGCCGGCCAGGACCTCAATGTCCTCCCGGAAGGGGGTTTCGCGTCCGACGTCGTCAAAGAGGGAAGCGGCGCTGTCCCCGGCGGCAAAAGCGGAAGGCGTCATAAGGGTAACGATCATAGACATGACCAGCAGGAAGGAAGTCCTGCGCATAGTACTGGATTTCATAAAGCTCCTCCTTTTCCATGGTTGCATGCGGAGTGCAGCACGCTGCATCTCACATGGTGTGATTGTGTATAAACGGGAAGCGGCATCATTTGCGGTTTACGGCGGCAGGCGCCCGTCTCAGGCCGCGCAGGAGCACCTGCGGATGAAGTGACCCATGCTCCCACCTTCTTTCTTCGTGATGTTGTGTCTCAGCCTGGGGCCGCCGGTGTGAAATCGCCTCTCGGCTGGAACTGCCCAAACCATACCGCCGCAAAAATGGCCTGTCAATATTTAACTGTGGTTTTGCATGGTGATCCTTGGATTTCCACAGTTTCATCCGTGATTTTTTGGAATTTTATTGTATGATTTGGTGGGAGAATACAGAAATTATATAAAAAATAAAAACTTTTGTGCAACTCGTAGTTGGCGGAAAAGAAAACGAGCGGCCGCCAGGATTTCGGAAGATGGAGCGCCGCGTCCGGAGGGCGGCTCCGGTTTCCCGTGCGGCGGATGGATGCTGCGCTGCCAAGTTTGGAACGGGTGTAACCAACTTTTGTTCCGGCGTTGGGGGGGCCGTTCGGTCCCTTTTTCTGTTTCGGCTTCCATTCCCTGCGCGCTTGGACATTCCCCGGCGGCATAACGCCTTGACATAGCGCGAAAAAATGGATATAATTTCAAGAAAGGAAACCGGGATATACAAGGCGGTCATCCGGCACGGCTATGCGGCGCGTCCCGGTCCGGCATGTACAGGAGAGTGTCCATATGATAACGGCAAAGCTGAAAGAAATGAGAGATGAGCGGAACCTTACCAATAAGGATTTATCCCAGATCTCCGGCGTGCCCTTGAGTACGGTGAACCGGATTATGTCGGGCCGGACGGATACGCCTTATTTTCAAAATGTGTATGACCTCGTTCGCGCTATGGGCGGGTCGCTGGATCAGCTGACCGGGATTGCCGCGGCTCCTGAGAGGAAAGAGGAGGCGGTTCCTCCGCAGGCCGCTTCGGAGCCGGTCAATCCGGAGACGGTGCAGATGTACAAGAGCATTATTGCGGATAAGGACCAGCAGCTTTCCACCAATCAAAAGTGGATGTACCGCCTGTTTGTCTGCTGCACGCTGCTGATGACGGTGATTGTCGTCGTGTGCATCGTAGATGTTTTGAATCCGGCTATCGGATTTCTCAGAAGATGACGCTGCTTTGCGCGGCCGGACCCTTGAGCCGGCGTTACCCAAAATAAAATGGCAGGACGGATTTTGAATCCGTCCTGCCATTGATTGTTTTTCGATTTTCTGGGGCGGCTTTGGCTGCCGGGTCACTGTGCGCCGCCGGCTGTTGCCGGAATGCCGGTTGACTTTCTCAGCCGGATGGTCCAGTCGCAGCCAAAATCCAGATTGTGGCGGGTTACGAAATTCCCCAGGTTTTCCCCCAGGGAGACAGTTCCGGTCTCGCTCTGCATGACCAGCGCGTCATGGGGGGCGACGTAACCGAAGGACCGCTCCACCGCCAGCGTTCCCACGAAGACGGGGCGGTCCTTGTGCAGGATTTCCACGTCTACGGGAGTGCCGTACTGGATGCCCTTCTGGGCCAGCCAGGAGAAAGGAATGTTGCTGTTTACCAGACCAAAGTGCTCCGACGCCTCAATGACCATGCCGGTGAGAAAGCCCTCCGGTCCGATTTCCGGAACGGGGTAGGGGGCTTCCACAATGTCCTCCACCGGATAGGCAGGGCCCACCTCCTCGAAGGAGATCACACCGGAGGCCAGCCGGGCCGCGCAGTAGGCGTAGACGTCCCGGCCATGGAAAACATAGATGTCCCGGGTAGAGTGATAGCGGTTGATGGTCTGGTCAATCTCCCGAACTTCTTCAATGCCCCAGCGCTGCTTGACGTAGGTCAGCGTGCCGTTGTCCGGCGTCACGATGAAGTTTCCGTCCCGCAGTTTGGCGGCGCAGGAGCGCCGCCGGGTTCCCACGCCGGGGTCCACCACGGAGACGAACACCGTCTCTTTCCAGAAGGGCAGATTGTACATCAGCGCGTCCGAGGCGTTCAAAACGTCGAACGGCCGGATCATATGGGTTGCCTCGTAGATCGAAAGCTCCGGGCAGACGCCCCGGCAGACGCCGGTCATGGCGGAGGCGGAGAGATGATCCGGTCCAAAATCTGTCTGAATGAGGATTGCGCGCATAGGATGTTCCTCCTTACGCCCTGGAATCGGGGCCGATGGCGATGTGCCAGCTGTTGCCGGTGCCGATGTTATAGGCCTTGGCGAAGCTGCCCTGGTTGATGGCGACGGCCATGCAGTCCAGGGAGTTGACGTAAATGAGGGGCTCGCCCACGAAGACGCCGGCGAAGGACTGGGCGTAAATCATGGTGTTGCGGTAGATGGTGCGGGTGTCGTTGGTGATGGTCAGCTCCGCCCGCTGGCCCACCTGGATGCCGAGGGATTTGAACATCTCCCGGGGGATGTTGGTCCAGAGACTGCCAAAGCGGATGTCCAGCACGTCGATGGTGCCCTCCACGTTGTTCTCGTGGCACACGGGCTCCACCACGGGCAGCTCGATGACGGACTCCGGCGGGACGGCGGGACCCACCTGCTCGAAGGAGATGATCCCGGCGGCGAGGCGGGCGCCGGTGTAGGCGTAGACGTCCCGGCCATGGAAGGTGTAGCTCTCCTCAGAGCCTGCGAGGCGGTTGACGGTCTCGTCGATGGTACGGGCCTCGGCGATGCCGTATTTCCGCTTGATGTGGGTGAGGGTGCCGTTGTCAGGGGTGACGATGAGCTGGCCGGTGGCGGTTTTCACCACGATGCTGCGGCGGGTGGAGCCCACGCCGGGGTCCACCACGGAGACGAACACGGTGCCCTCGGGCCAGTAGCGGACGGTCTGAACCAGCCGGTAGCTGGCCTGCCAGATGTCATAGGGCGTGATGCCGTGGGTGAGATCGGAGATGTTCAGTCCGCCGTCCACGCCGTAGGCCACGCCGTACATGGCGCTGACCGCGCCGTCCTCAATGCCGAAGTCCGTTTGAAATACCAGGGGTTTCATATTGCTTCTCCTTTCAGGATTATACTTGCTTTTGGAACTGCTCCAGCCGCCGGACCAGATAGTCCCCAATCTCCCAGCTCAGACGAAGCGCGGAGGGAACCAGCTCCAGCGGGAGGCGGAGCAGATAGTGCTGTATCTCATAGGTGAAGGGATGGTCGTATCCGATATCCGCCAGGGCCGTCAGAATCTCATCCCAGTCGGTGACGCCCAGATAGGGCAGAATGTGAATGTTGGCGTGGGAGGTCTGGTCGGAAATGTGGAGCGCCTTCAGCCGGCCGCCCAGGGCACGGATGGCCGCCCCCTGGTCCAGACCCTCGATGCTGCCGTGCTCCACATCCCAGCAGGCGCCTGTGTTTTCCGCGTCGATCCGGTCCAGCAGATCGAAAAACTCCTCCGGGTCCACGGCATAGCGGCGGACGCCCTCCCGGGTTTTCCCCCACATGTTCTCCACGGCGACGCCCACGCCGAATTTCCCCGCATAGTCGGAGAGCTCCCGGAAAAAGGCGGCGTTCCGCTCCGGCGTCTCCGGGTCCAGCCGGTCCCCCCGGACCTTGCTCATGGGGTGCATCACCATCCAGGGCGCGCCCAGCAGACGGCTGCCCTCCGCGCTGCGGCGGACCAGCTCCTCCTGCTGCGGGTCGGAGGAGTTGCAAAAGTCATAGAGCGGCCCGTGACTTTGGATGAAGCGCACGTCCAGGGATTCCGCCAGGTCCCGTATTTCTTTCAGATAGTCCCGCCAATGCGGCCCCAAAAAGGCGGTTTTGGTGGTAATCTGGTCCAAAAAGCAGAAGTCCAGGGCGCGGTATCCCGCCTCTGCGCAGCGGCGGATGCTTTCTTCCACGGGAATCCGGCTGCCGTCGGCCCGCTCGAAAAGCGCGTTGGTGGATGTGGCCAGAATCACGGTTCTTCACCTCCCAGGCAAAACGTTCGGATGGCCTCCAGAACGCCTTGGGTGCGGTTGGCCCGGCAGACATAGTCGGCGGCGGCCTTGGCGGAGTCGGTGGCGTTTGCCACCGCCGCTCCCACGCCGGCCAGACGCAGCATCTGAAGGTCGTTTTCATTGTCTCCCACGGCCAGGACTTCTTCCAGGGAGACGCCCCGAAGGGCGGCGTAGCGCTCCAGGGCGCCGGCCTTGTGGACGCCCTTCCCGGCAATCTCACAGCCCACGTCCTCATAGCGTACGATTTCGCAGCGGTCCCGCAGCGCCTCCATCAGCGGCGTCAGGCCGCGAAACTCCGCCCGGTGGTCCCCGCTGATGAGGTTCACCTTGTCCGCCTGCTGGCGGTCCCAGTCGGGAATGGCAATGGGATAATTCCGGGACCGGGTCCACTCGGTTTCAGAGAGGGCGGACTCGCCGCCGTCCTTGGAGTAAAGCACCGTCAGTCCCTGGGCCGCGGCGGATTCCATCAGCTCCCGCAGGGGCGCGAGGGGCATGGGCGCGCTCCAGATGATGCGGTCCTTGTCGTTGATCACCGCGCCGTTGCAGGTGATGGTGGGAAGCTGGATGCCGGCCCGCTGGGCAAACCGCCGGGCGCCCTGCCAGGGCCTGCCGGTGATGAAGGTAAAGTCCACGTTCCGGCTTCGAAGCGTGCGCACCATCTCCACCGCCTCGTCGGAAATCTCTCGGTTTTCGTCCAGAAAGGTGCCGTCCAGATCGGTTACAATTAGTCGGATCATTTACTGTCCCCCATTTTTTGAGGAAGCGGGACGGATTGCCGTCCCGCTTCCAAAGCATAGTCTTTAGTCGTTGGCCTCGTGCCACTCGTCCAGCAGCTGGTTGCACTGGCTGACAATGGCGTCCACCGTCTGGTCCACCGTGAGCTGGCGGTCGCAGAACAGGCGCATATTGTCGGAGATGGCGGAGTCGATCTCGTTGTACATCAGGTCCATAGGCTCCTGAGCGTTCTCCGGGCCGTTGGCAATGATGTCAAACGCCGTCTTGAACTGGGGATTCTCCTCCCAGAAGCTCTGCATCTCGGGCAGATTGCCGGTCTCCTTGTTGGTGGGGATATAGCCGGAATGGGTGGCGATGCGGTACTGGGCATCCGCGGTGCTCAGGTACTGCATGAAGTCCCAGGCGCCGGCAAGGCGGGCCTCGTCGCCCCGGTCAAACAGCACCAGGCAGCTGCCGCCCACGCAGGAGCTTCCGGTGTCGCTGGCGCTGACCGCCGGAATCATGGCGGTGCCCCACTGGAAAGAGTCGCCGATCAGCTCGCTGACGGACCGGCAGGAGGACGAGGAGATCATGGCCATGGCGGTCTTCTGGTTGGTGAACTCCTCCCGGATGGTCTCCTCCTTGTAGAGGTAGCCGCCGGTTTCCACCAGCTTGTCCCAGCCCTCCAGGAAGGCCTTCAGCGTGCCCTCCTCACCGGCGATGACCTTGTTCATCGGGCCCTCACGGCCGCTCTTCAGGTCGCCGAAGTAGGCGTTGGGGGACTGACGGGCAATGTAGTTCGTCACGTGATAGCGTTTAGGCTCGCACTCGAAGCCGTACTGGGTCACGGCGCCGGAGGCGTCCTTTTCCGTCAGGGCGGCGGTGTACTCCGCCAGCTCGTCCAGGGTGGCGGGGGGCGCATTGAAGCCCGCGGCCTTCAGAAGGTCCTCATTATAATAGAGAACCAGGGTGGAATTCAGGTAGGGCAGGGCGATCATCTCGCCCTGATAGCTCACCGCGCCCCGCAGAGCGTCGGAGAAGCTGTCCATAGGAACGTAGGAGCCGTACTTCTCGTACATGTCGGACACCTTGGTGGTCCAGCTCAGCTCCAGCATGGCGGGAAGCGTGGAGGTCAGACCCACGTTGATGTCGCAGGCGTTGGCCGTGTCCTTGGTCTGATAGGCCAGCATCTGCTTGTCGGTTCCGTCATAGCCCTGGTAAACCGGGGTGACGTGAACGCCCTGCTCGGCGCCCCGGCCGGTGTTGTACTCCTCCACGATGGCCTCCAGCTCCTCGCCGATCTCGCCGCTGAGGCTGTGCCAGAATACCACTTCCGCCGTGCCGCCGCCGCTGGAGCCGCTGCCGGCATCACTGCTGGAGCCGCCGCCTTCGGAACTGTTTCCGCCGCAGGCCGCCAGGGCCAGAATCAAAGACGCTGTCAGTATGATGGACCATACTCTTTTCATTTGTTCATCCTCCATTCAAAAATTCTTTGGGTGGTTTGCTGTATTTAACACAGTGCGAAGCCTGTGAAAAATCATTCCTTCACCGCGCCGGCGGTCATTCCGGCGGTGATCTTCCGCTGGAAGAGCATGAAAATCACCACGGAGGGAATCAGAATCAGCACCGACGCCGCCATGACGAGGCCGTAGACGGACTCCATCTTGTTGGCGTTCAGCATGGTGATAATCACCTGCACTGTCCGCATCTCGTCCACGTTCGTCACAATCAGAGGCCAGAGGTAGGTGGTCCAGGAGTTGACGAAGGAGGAGATGAATACCGTGGCGATGACCGGGGTGGACATGGGCATCAGGATTTTCCAGAAGAAGCGCCAGTTGCCGCAGCCATCCACCAGGGACGCCTCCCGCACCGCCTTGGAGTAGTTCAGGAAGTGCTGGCGAATCATGAAGATGTTGGCGCCGGAGACCATGTAGATGATCATCATGCCCATGTAGGTGTTGATCATGTTCAGCTCCGCTGTGGTGAAGTAGTTCTGCACCATCAGCATCTCCGCCGGCACGATCATGGAGCCCAGCACCAGCCAGAACAGCACCTTCTTCCCCCGGAATTCCATGAAGGAGAAGGCGTAGGCCGCCAGACACCCCGTGACCACCCGGGCGATGCTGGAGCCGAAGGCCACAATGAAAGAGTTGAGCATGAAGCGGAAGATTTTGGTCTTTGTGATAACCTGGATGTAGTTGCCGAGATAAAACTCATCCGGCCACAGGTGCAGGTCCGGGGAGAGAATCTCCGGTTCCCGCATGAAGGAGACGATCAGGCAGTAGATCAGGGGCGCCATCAGGCAGAGTCCCAGGAAAATGCAGAAGACCTGGAAGAGTCCGCTGTGCCAGTGCAGCTTGTCCGCTCTCACTTTCAATTATAATGCACCTTCTTCTTTTCTAAAATCATGCTCAGGGCAATCAGCACCGCCGAGAGGGCAAAGCCGATCATCGTTGCCGAGAAGGCATAGTTATAGTTCGTGCTGGAGATCGCCTTTTGATAGATGTACGTGATAATCGTCTGGGTGGAACCGCTGGGGCCGCCGTTGGTCAGAATCAGCGTATAGCTGGAAACCGTCAGACCGTAGGCAATGTCCTTGATGAGCAGGAAGAACATGGTGGGGGAGATCATGGGCAGAATGACCTTCCGGTGGAGGTTCAGCCCGGTGCTTCCGTCCAGACTGGCACTTTCGATCACCTCGCCGGGCAGCCCCCGTAGGGCGGAGAGCATGAAGAGGAAGTTATAGCCGATGTTGTGCCAGATTTGGATGATCATCAGGCTCAGCAGCGCGTACTTGGGGTCGGTCAGCCAGCCGATCTTGAACCCCAGCAGCTTGTTGATGATGCCCATTTGTTCGCTGTACATAAGCTGGAAGATCATGGCCATGACGGCATCCGAGGTGGCCATGGACAAGGCGAACAGTGTTTCGTAGACCAACGAGGCTTTCCGCTTCTTCCGGGCCATGCAGGCCAGGAAATAGGCGATGACCATGGAGATGGGGATGGTGACCAGGACATAGACGAAGGTGTTCTGCACCGCCTGATGAAAGTCCGGGTCCGAGAGTACGCGGGTGTAGTTTTTCAGCCCCGCGAAGCTTTTGATTTCTCGGAATTGGTTGACAATGTTCAGGCTGAGCCATCCGTTTTTCACAAACGGATAGTAGACAAACCCGATTAGGAAGATAAACGCCGGCAGCAGATAGAGATAGGGTTCGATCCGCTTGCTGAGGCGCACGGGTTTGCGCGGGCTCTTGGTTGGATTCAATATGCTCCCTCCCTGTTTTTAATGTGTGCTGGACAGTTTTTCAAAAAGATCGGCAATCAGCTGATCTCGTTTGACGTAATACACATACCGCATCATGGGGCGGCGGGGATCGAAGCTGTAATACCGGTCGTATTCGATGGTCGGCCGGAACGCGAACCGGTCCAGGAGGAAGTCCCCTCCCACGATCCAGGATACGGGAACCACGTCCGTCAGCGGGCGGCTCCAGATTTGTTCGCCGAAGCACTGTTCCGCCTCCCGGATGGTGCGGTCCACAATGTAGTCGCAGAAGCGGTTTTTCCCTCGGAGCCAATGCTCCAGCTCCGGCCCGGTGACCAGCAGCCTGTCCGAAACGGCCCGGCCCGGCGCCAGCACCAGGGGCACGCCGCTCTCCAGCAGAACCCGGCTGGCGGCCACGCTCTGCCCGCCGTTGAAGCACTGGCAGTCCGGCCAGCCCAGGCCCACGCCTCCGCTCCACACCACGACGATGCGGTTCACGATCTCCGGCTCCAGCAAAATCGCGGAGGCCACGTTGGTGGGGGCGGCGATGCAGGCCACGTAGAGGGGACGTTCCGGGGAGTGCTCCATGGCCAGCCGGACCAGCTCCCGGGCGGCGGGGGAGTCCACCGGCGTTTTTTCATCGGGCAGGAATTCCGGGGCCCCCTGGAAGACCCGGCCGGCCATGTCCTCCCATCCGGTCAGGGACAAAACATGCAGGATTTCCTCATAGCTCCGCTCCATGCCCTCCCGGGTGGTGGAGGCGTGGTGGTTGGCAAAGGGGGCGGCAAAGATGCCCCGGATGCGCAGACGGTCCTGAGAGGCCAGCATGTAGGCGATGGCATACTGGTCGTCGATCTCATTGAAGGTGTCGGTGTCCAACACCATGTCGACGGGTCCCCTTGGTCGTTTCAGGCGGAGGATCGTTTGGGCCAGCAGCTCTTCATCCACTCCGTCCGGGTACGTAAACACTGGGCTGAAATCCATGATCGTCACCTCTATTTTTTGTTTAAGCAATTTTTATTGACACAATACTATGTTATAATTTTGTTTTTGTCAATTATAACTTTTCTATTTTTATTAAAAACAAAGAAGTTTGTAGAAAACAGCGGTTTCTTCATTTCCATTATATGTATTTCGACGAAAGATTTCGCTGGAAAAGGATGCAAAAAGGAAGCGGAGCGCCGTTGATTGGCGTTCCGCTTCCAATTTACTTCGCTGAGATAAAGTGGACGCAGTGCTCTCGCAGC
>NZ_CAJTUX010000003.1 GCF_910579365.1 uncultured Oscillibacter sp. | reverse complement strand
CTCCCCCCGGCGGCGGTAGTTCCAGGAGCCGATGGCCCCGGAGACGGCGAAGCAGAGAAAGCTGGCAAGCAGGCTCTCCGTGACGGTGAGGCCGCAGGCATTGACAAAGAGGATGGGCAGCAGGAAGCCCGCCACGCCGCACCAGCCGATAAAAAGTCCCACGGCGCAGCTGCCCAGGGCGGCCAAAATCAGCTCAGATGGCATGGGTCAACTGGAGGACCACCTGGGCTATTGCAAGGGAGCCGAAGAAGGTGCCGGTCATAACCAGGATGGTGATGATGATGAGCTTCCAGCCCTGCTTGAAGAACATCTTCAGCTGGTTGCTGATGGACATGCCGGCGAAGGCGCCCACCATGGTCAGAGGCGCGGTGAAGTTGATCTTCTCGGCGGACTCAATGACAAACTGGGCGACCGGCGACAGGGGGCAGGCGCACAGCAGTCCCAGGATGGAGCAGTAGGCCACCGTGGGCAGCTTGAGGGGAATCAAATAGGACAGGCCCGCAGCGCACAGGGCGATGAGCAGCAGTACCAGCACGCCGGGCAGGGACTCGGTAAAGGCCACGTCGAAGCCGATGAAATTGGCGGTCATCATACCCAGGCCGGAAATGGCCAGAACGAAAATCCAATCCTTAATCGTCATTGCTCTGTCCTCCTCAGTTTTTCCCGGCCAGTTCCCGGCCGGATTTGGTCAGGCGGCCCAGTGTGGGCTCCAGCTTGCGGTACAGGAAGTTGCACAGGGGCACGCCCAGGAAAATTGCCATGTAGATGCCGTCGATGCCGGAGATGGTCTCGCTGGCGGAGGCCATGGCGGCGATCTGATCGGCGTAGGCGGGCATGACCTCGGACAGGGCCGCCACGGCGGAGCTCATCAGGATGCCCGCGCCCACGCCGGAGGCCATACCCAGGGCGTAGGGGTGGAAGAGACCGGTGGCCGCGGCCATGGAGGCCATGAAGCCGAAGTAGATGGTGCCCACCATGCCGCCGACGATGTACACGGAGAGGCTGCCCTGGGCCTCCAGAGAGTCCGCGCCGAACATGTCCTGCATCAGGGCCAGGTTCGTCTCCCGGTTGATGGAGTGGGCGGCTCCAATGGCCTCCCGCTTGAGACCCAGCATCAGGGCGATGGGCATGGCCAGGAAGATGGTGCAGAGGTTGCCGAACTCCTGGAGAAGCAGGGCGGGGCCGGCGGAGATGACGATGGAGATGTTGGCCCCGGCGTTGATGCCCAGCTTTGCCACAAAGGGGAGGATGGCCACGCCCACCAGGCCGGAGGCGGCTTTCACCTTATTGTCGTCCAGAATCTTGAAGACGTTGGGGCCGGTCAGGATGCCCAGGAACAGGGCGTAGAAGATGGGGAAGATGATGAAGGTGCCCTTCCAGACGGGAATCTTGATCTGTCCGATGGAGTCCGCAATGAGGATGAAGACGAAGGCCAGCAGATACAGAACCCATTCCGTCCTGATCCGCTCGCGCAGGGAGGTATACGCTCGCTCGACTTTTTTCATGGGGCCCACTCCTTTATGATTGATAGGCTTACTATACAAGATCGGGCGGGAGTGGAAAAGGACATATGGGCAGTTTTCCAAAAAACACGGGGGAAGAAGGCGAAGAAACCGGCGGCAGCTCTCCATTCGGAGGCCGCCGCCATGCGCGGTCGCGGACACCCGGCTGGGATTTGGCGGCCTGTGGTGGATGTGCACAAGAAAATCTCGCTGCGCGCCGGGTGTTGTGCACGAGTTAGTAGATTCTAACTAAAGAAGCAGATTTTTCTGAATGAGCCCTTGACAAGGAAGGTTAGTTGAGTTAAACTAGCGGTGATTTCGGGGTTAGATTTTACTAACTACGTGGCAGGAGGGGGCGAAGGAATGATGCCGCTGACAATGGCAAAGCCGGGAGAGACCGTCACGATCCGCAGGATTTCCGGGAAGGACGAGGTACGCCAGCATCTGGCGGAGCTGGGCTTTGTGGTGGACGGCGATGTGACGGTGGTCAGCGAGATTGCCGGAAACCTGATCGTGCAGGTGAAGGACAGCCGGATCGCGCTGGACAGGACCATGGCAAACCGCATCATGGTGTAAAATGGCATAAAGGAGGAGAGCAGGATGAAGACGCTGAAGGATGTGAAGGTGGGCGAGACCGTCACCGTGGCGCGGCTCCACGGGGAGGGTCCGGTGAAGCGCCGGATCATGGACATGGGCATTACCAAGGGCGTGGAGATTTTCGTGCGGAAAGTGGCCCCTTTGGGCGACCCGATGGAATTGAATGTCCGGGGCTATGAGCTGTCCGTCCGCAAGGGCGACGCGGAGATGATCGAGGTTTCTTAAAGAGGGGACTTCGTTCCCCCCCTTCGATTCCCCCCCCGCCAGTGACATCGGTCACAGGCGAGCGCGCCCAAGGCGCGTGCGTCTCGGTATTTTTGTGACGCGCATGCCGTCGCAAAAATAGCTGAAAGGCGGCACCGGGCCGCTGTTTTTTGAACTAAAAGTTAGTTTTCGCTAACATTTGAAAGGAGAGGAGTCCCTATGGACATCAAAATTGCCCTGGCGGGCAATCCGAACTGCGGCAAGACGACGCTGTTCAACGCCCTGACCGGCTCCAGCCAGTACGTGGGCAACTGGCCGGGCGTTACGGTAGAGAAAAAGGAGGGCAAGCTGAAAGGCCACAAGGACGTGGTCATCCAGGACCTGCCCGGTATCTATTCCCTGTCCCCCTACACCCTGGAGGAGGTGGTGGCCCGGAGCTATCTGGTGAAGGAGAAGCCGGACGCCATTCTCAACATCGTGGACGGCACAAACATTGAGCGGAACTTGTACCTTACCACCCAGCTCATCGAGCTGGGGCTGCCCGTGGTGGTGGCGGTGAACATGATCGACCTGGTGCGGAAGAACGGCGATGCCATCGACCTTGCCAAGCTGGGCGGCGCCCTGGGCTGCGAGGTGGTGGAGATGAGTGCCCTCAAGGGCGAGGGCGGCATGGACGCTGCGGAAAAGGCCATGGCTCTGGCCCGGCGCCGTCAGACCGGGGAGCTGCCTCACGTGTTCACCGGCAGCGTGGAGCACGCCCTGGCCCACATTGAGGAATCCATCCAGGGCAAGGTGGCGGACAGCTATCTCCGGTGGTACGCCATCAAGATTTTTGAGCGGGACGAGAAGGTTCTGGAGGAGCTGAATCTCGCCTCGGACCTGAAGGCCCATCTGGAAGAGCACATCGCCGACTGTGAGCGGGAGCTGGACGACGACGCGGAGAGCATCATCACCAACCAGCGGTACTCCTACATCAACGGCGTGGTCACCAAGGCGGTGCGGAAGAAGGCCGCCAAGGGCAGTCTCTCCGTCTCCGACAAGATCGACCAGATCGTCACCAACCGGATTCTGGCGCTGCCCATCTTCGCGGTCATTATGTTCTGCATCTACGCCGTCGCCATGGGGACCTCCGTCGCGGACGGCGGCGTGGGCATTGGCACCTTCGGCACCGACTGGGCCAACGACGTGCTCTTTGGCGAACTTGTCCCCAATTTCTTTGACGGCATCCTCACCTTCCTGGGCGTCAGCGGCTGGCTGTACGGCCTGATTCAGGACGGTATCGTCGCCGGTGTGGGCGCGGTGCTGGGCTTCGTGCCCCAGATGCTGGTGCTGTTTTTGCTGCTGGCCATTCTGGAGGATGTGGGCTATATGGCCCGTGTGGCCTTCATCATGGACCGGATTTTCCGCCGCTTCGGCCTCTCCGGCAAGAGCTTCATCCCCATGCTGGTGGCCACGGGCTGCGGCGTCCCCGGCATCATGGCCTCCCGGACCATTGAACAGGACCGGGACCGGAAGATGACCATCATGACCACCGGCTTCATCCCCTGCGGCGCGAAAATGCCCATCATCGGCCTGTTCGCGGGCGCGGTGTTCGGCGGGTCCGCCCTGGTGGCCGTGTCGGCGTTCTTCATCGGCATCGCCGCCGTGGTGATCTCCGGCATCATGCTGAAAAAGTTCAAGGCCTTCGCCGGGGAGCCCGCCCCCTTCGTCATGGAGCTGCCCGCCTACCACGCGCCCTCCGCTGGAAACGTCCTTCGGGCCACCTGGGAGCGGGGCTGGAGCTTCATCAAGCGGGCGGGGACCATCATCCTCCTCAGCTCCATCGTGTTGTGGTTCCTCCAGGGTTATGGCTTCGTGGACGGCGCCTTTGGCGCTGTGGAGGACAACAACGCCTCCCTCCTGGCCTCCATCGGCAGCGCCGTGGCCTGGATTTTTGCCCCCATCGGCTGGGCGGGCGACATGGCCTGGAAGGCCACCGTTGCCACGGTCACCGGCCTCATCGCCAAGGAGGAGGTCGTCAACACCTTCGGCGTGCTGTATCAGTACGCCGGGGAGGCGGACTTGATGGAGGACGCCAGCGGCATCTACGCCGCCATCGGCGCGGACTTCGGAGCGATGGCGGCTTACAGCTTCATGATCTTCAACCTTCTCTGCGCCCCCTGCTTCGCCGCCATGGGCGCCATCAAGCGGGAGATGAACAACGCGAAGTGGACGGCGGCGGCGATTGGCTACATGTGCGGTTTCGCCTATGCGGCGTCTCTGATTGTGTTCCAGCTCGGCGGCCTCGTCACCGGCGAGGCGGTCTTTGGAACCGGCACCGTCGCGGCGCTGGTCCTGCTGGCCGGAATCCTCTATCTGCTCTTCCGCAAGGGCTATCAGGGGGAGACCGAGCATCACTGTCTGACCTCCGTGGCGGCTGCCGCGAAGTAACCGGCTTGGAAAGGAGCGCGAATGATGTCCGCTGTATTGGGAAACCTGATTGCGATTGCCGCGCTGGCTGCGGTTGTGGCGCTGGCCGTCCGGTCCCTGTGGAGGTCCCGCAGGTCCGGCGGCTGTAACGGCGACTGCGCCTCCTGCGGCGGCTGTCATGGCCGCGCAGAATAATCTATCAAAACAATGGGGAGGCATGGCAGCGGCGCGCTGCGCATGCCTCCCTGCGTTTTAGCGAGGGGAGGGGCGCCGGCTGCGGTGCTGGACCGCAGGGTTCTTTCTTCCGGCCCTGCCATATCTCCTCAGCTTCGCGGCGGGAGCCATGATCTATGTAGTGGCCGGGGAAGGCTTCACCAGTACTGTCCGCCAAGGAGGGCCGAAATATTCGAGGCGGTCCGCTTGATCGCAAGGATCATGGAATCCAGCTCCTCTTTCATGCGGAACGTCGGGCCGGCAATGCTGACCGCGCCCAAGACTGCCTGGTCAAGGCCCAGGATGGGTGCGCCCACGCAGATCAGGCCCGGTTCGATCTCCCCGTCGTCGGTGGCATACCCATTGATTCTGGCGCAGACCAGCTCTTTGCGCAGCTGCTCCGGCGTGGAGATGGTCTTGTCTGTGAGCTTTGGAATATCCGAGAGATGGCGGCAGTAGTTGTCGATGAACGCTTCATCTTTATATGCCAGCATGACCTTTCCGCTGCTGGTGGCGTGCGCGGGCGCGCGGCTTCCAATCTTGGTGTTGCACACGACTGAGCGGAAGGTTTCCACCTTGTCGAGGTAGAAGATATCCCTGTCCAGCAGCACGCTTAGATTGATGGTTTCTTTCACGGAAGCCGACAACTTCTCCAGCTCTGCCCTGGCAATGCTGCGCAGATCGCAATGGCTCAGGATGGTGCTGGAAAGCAATAGGAGGCGCGGCCCGATCCGATAGCTTTTTCGAAGAGGGTCCTGAATCAAATAGCCCCGTTCCGTTAAAGTGGACAGCTGCCGGAAGACCGTTGTTGTAGGCATATCCAACTTTTCAACCAGGTTTTTCAGGGTCCATTCCGTTCCGTTGTCCATAAAGCACTCTAAAATTTCCAACGCCCGAAGGATGCTGGATACTTGCTCTTTCGCCATGTTTTATTAACTCCTTTTTTTGGCCTTAGCTATATTATCCAAAATAGCTTGACAAAACGCTGCTTTTAATATATCATACATACAAGAAAAATGGAAATAAATAATCGCATTTTGACAGTCCTTCTCTGCGACTTTTTTATTTTTCCGATTTAAGGAATTTAATTCCGTATAGCGGAAAAATAGAGCGGGCTTTATCCGCGCAGCACCGTTTTCCCGTCTGACGGGACTCAGGTGCATAAAAGACCCGTGAAAGGGGGATCACGATGCTGGCGGCCCTGTCCTGTTTTTGAAGATCGACGCTGAAAGCTGAAACCGCAAAATAGTAAGGAGAGAATACGATGGGATTCATATCTGAAAAGAGCCGGCGCGCTCCCAGTTCCCTCATCCGCAAAATGTTCGCCATGCAGGCCGGCATGGAGGACGTCGTCAGCTTCGCGCTGGGCGAGCCGGATTTCACAGCTCCCAGGCATGTCATAGAAGCTGCCGCAGCTTCCTTCCAGCGCGGGGAGACCCACTACACACCGAACGCCGGGCTGCCCGCCCTTAGAGAAGCGGTGGCGGAGTCCTATCAGGCCCGCGGCCTGGACTATCATCCGGATGAGGTTCTGATCGGCGCCGGCGCGGTCAGTGTGCTGTGTCTGGCCTGCGCTGCGATCCTGGACACTGGGGACGAGGTGCTCTTGGCGGACCCCGGCTGGGCGAATTACACGGGTCTTATTCTCCAGGCGGGCGGGGTCCCGGTCCCGGTGCGGGTCCGGGAAGAAAATGGCTTTATGTATGATATTGAGGACCTGAAAAACGCCATAACGCCCAGGACCAAGCTGCTGCTCTTGAATTTTCCGTCGAATCCGACAGGCGGCGTCGCCAGCCGCGAAAATCTACGGCAGATCGCGGAGCTGGTTCAGGAACGCGGCCTCTATGTGATAACCGACGAGATCTACCGTGAGCTGCTGTGGGACGGCGGCGAGTTCACCAGCGTCGCCGGTTTCCCCGGCATGAAGGAGCGCACGGTCATTGTGGACGGATTCTCGAAAACCTATGCCATGACGGGCTTCCGCCTGGGCTATGGAGCCGCGCCCGCCGAGGTCATCGTCACGATGACCAAGCTGTTGGAGAACGTGCTCTCCTCGGTGAACGAAGGTGTGCAGTGGGGCGGCGTGGCCGCGTTGACCGGCGACCAGAGCTGCGTGGAGGAGATGAAACGGCAGTACCGCCTCCGCCGGGAGATCGTGGTGGATGGGTTGAACCGTATAGAAAATATTACCTGTCCGGCTCCCAAAGGCGCGTTTTATGCCTTTGCCAATATTTCCAGGACTGGCTTGAGTTCCCAGGAGTTTGCCGTCCGCCTGCTTCAGGAGGAGCACGTTACCGTGGTTCCCGGCACTGGCTTCGGCGCCGGCGGAGAGGGCTTTATCCGCATCTCTTACGCCACGAGCGAGGAGAACATCCGCGAGGGGCTGAGAAGGCTGGAGCGGTTCACGCAGCGTTTGTCTATACATTAAACGTATGGGGTCTTCGTACAGAAAGGATTTGAGGATGAGCAAAAAATATGTAGTTATGGATGGTAATACCGCCGCGGCATACGCTTCCTACGCCTTTACTGAAGTGGCGGCGATCTTCCCCATTACTCCCTCCTCCACCATGGCTGAAAAAGTAGACGAGTGGGCTGCAAAAGGGAAAAAGAACATATTCGGCAAGCCTGTGGAAGTCATCGAGATGCAGTCCGAGGCTGGAGCGGCGGGTACTTGTCACGGTTCTCTCCAGGCCGGGGCGCTGACCACCACCTACACCGCCTCCCAGGGGCTGCTGCTGATGATCCCTCCGATGTATAAGATTGGAGGCGAATTCCTTCCCGGTGTATTCCATGTGTCCTGCCGCACGGTCAGCGCCCATGCCCTCTCGATTTTTGGAGATCATTCCGACATCATGACCTGCCGCATGACAGGCTTTGGCATGCTGATGTCCTCCTCTCCTCAGGAGGCCATGGACCTTGGAGCGGTGGCGCACCTCTCCGCCATCGGAGGCCGGTACGCGTTTATGCACTGTTTCGATGGCTTTCGGACCTCCCACGAGATGCAGCGCATCGAGGCCTTGGACTACGACGATCTGGAGAAGCTGGTCGATCGGAAGCAGCTCCACGCGTTCCGGAAGAACGGCCTGAACCCGGAGCATCCGTCCACGCGGGGCACAACGGTGAACCCGGACGTGTTCTTCCAGTGCAAAGAGGGCGCCAACGAGAAGATCGCGGCCATCCCCGGCGTCGTCCAGGGCTATATGGATGAAATTAACCGGCTCACAGGGCGGGATTACCAGCTTTTCAACTATTATGGAGCGCCAGACGCCGAAGAGGTCATTGTGGTTATGTGCTCCGCTGCCGAGACGGTGCGGGACACGGTGGACTATCTGAACGCCCACGGCAGGAAGACCGGCATGATCCAAGTCCATCTGTACCGGCCCTTTTCGGTCCGCCATTTTACCGCCGCCGTCCCGCAGACGTGCAAAAAGATCGCCGTGCTGGACCGGACGAAGGAATCCGGCTCCGTGGGCGAGCCGCTGTATCTGGACGTGCAGAGCGCCCTGCGCCAGGCCGGACGCGGCGATATCATCGTGGTTGGCGGCCGTTATGGACTGGCCTCCAAGGATACGACGCCGGGGCAGATCGCGGCGGTCTACGACCATCTGCGGCAGAACGATCCCTGGAGCGGTTTTACCATCGGCATCGAGGACGACGTGACGTTCACATCCCTGCCTTATCAGGAGCTTCGCTTGGAGTATCCCGGACAGACTGCCTGCAAAATCTGGGGTCTGGGCGGCGACGGCACCGTTGGCGCCAACAAAAACGCGATTACGACCATCGGCCTTACTGCCGGAAAATACGCACAGGCCTATTTTTCCTATGACTCCATGAAGTCCGGGGGCCTGACGCAGTCTCACCTGCGGTTCGGGGACGAGCCGATCCATGCAACGTATCTGGTGTCCGCCGCTGATTTCGTGGGCTGCCACGCCCCCACTTATGTGGAGAAATATGACACCACGGAGGAACTGAAGGACGGCGGCATCTACCTCTTGAACTGCCCCTGGTCCCCTGAGACGCTGGACGCGCATCTCCCCGCCAAGATGAAGCGGGATCTCTGGAAGAAACATGCGGCGTTTTACATCATAGACGCCACAAAGATTGCCCAGGAGCTGGGACTGGGCGGCCGCATCAACACGATCCTTCAGGCCGCCTTCTTCCAGCTCACGAAGGTCATCCCCATTGATTTGGCCGTTGAGGAGATGAAACGGGGCAATTACAACAGCTATTTTAAGAAGGGCGGCAGGGAGATCGTTGCGCTGAACGACCGGGCTGTAGACGCCGGATTGACGGGCATGATCCGGGTGGAGATTCCCGATTCCTGGGCCAGTGCCGAAGACGCCCCGGCCCCGGAACAGGCGGGCACTCCGTTTGTGAAGGAGATCGTCGTTCCTATGGACCGCCAGCAGGGCGATAAGCTGCCGGTTTCCCTGTTCAAAAAGCATGATTGCATTGACGGTACCTGGGAAAATGGCACCACCGCTTACAGCAAACGGGGTGTTGCCGTCTCCGTGCCCCGGTGGGACCCGGACGCCTGCATCCAGTGCAACCGCTGCGCGATGGTCTGCTCTCACGCCGCAATCCGGCCGGTCCTGCTGACGGAAGAGGAGCAAAAGCAGGCTCCGGATACATACGTCTCCGTTCCAGCCAAGGGTCCCGGCCTCGGAAAGTATACGTTCCGGATGCAGGTCTCTCCCTATGACTGTCTCGGCTGCGGCGTCTGCCTGACGGCCTGCCCGGCGGAGGGCGCTTTGGAGATGGTCCCCTTTGAGACGCAGAAGGAACAGCAGGCCAACTTTGACCGCTTCGCCATGGACGAGACGCTGCTGAAAAAGGACGCCATCCATGATAAGAGCGTGAAAAACATCCAGTTTGCCAAACCCTATTTCCAGTTCTCCGCCGCCTGCGCCGGCTGTACGGAAACCGCTTATATCAAACTGGTCACCCAGATGTTTGGAGACCGCATGTATGTGGCCAATGCCTCCGGATGCTCCTCCGCCTATGGCGGCGCCATGCCTATGACGCCTTATGCCCGCGACAGCCGGGGTTTTGGTCCCTGTTGGGAGCAGTCCCTGTTCGAGGATAATGCGGAATTTGCCTATGGTTTCCTGCGGGCTCACGAGGCGGTCCACGGAGAACTTCTGCTGCGGCTCGGTACGCTGCGGGACCGGGGGACCGCTCGGAAAGAGGTCTCCCATTACCTGGAATTCTGGGCGGACCCCGCGAAGACCCGCCAGGCCGCTGACCGTCTGATCGCCGCGCTGGAAGAGGCGGAACCGTCGGAGGAAGCGGAGTTCGTTCTCCAAAATCGGGAATTTCTGACGAAGAAATCCGTGTGGGCTTTCGGAGGCGACGGATGGGCCTATGATATCGGATTTGGCGGCATAGACCATGTGCTGGCCCAGAACCGGGACATCAATATGCTGGTGATGGACACGGAGGTGTACTCCAACACGGGAGGCCAGTCCTCCAAGGCCACGCCCGCCGCCGCCGTCGCAAAATTTGCCGCTGGCGGAAAGGAGGTCAAAAAGAAGGACCTTGGAGCCATCGCTATGAGCTACGGCTATATCTATGTGGCGCAGGTCGCCATGGGATACGACCAGGCGCAGACTTTGAAGGCCATCCGTGAGGCGGAGGCCTATCCCGGCCCTGCGATTGTCATTGCTTACTGTCCCTGTCTGGAGCATGGCATCAAAGCGGGGATGCAGGGTACGCAGGCGGAAATGAAGCGGGCCGTGGAATGCGGGTATTGGCATTTGTACCGGTACGACCCGCGCCGGACCGCAGAGGGAAAGAATCCGTTCCAGTTGGACTCTCCTGAGCCGGATAGCAGTCGGATGATGGATTATTTGGAGGGCGAGAGCCGCTACGCTTCCCTGAAGATCAATTTCCCGGAGCGCGCAGAGCGCCTGTATGAAAAAACCATACAGGATGCCAAGGACCGTTATGAGAAATACCGGAAAATGGCGGAGGGCTGACCGGCCCGGCAGCGGAAAGGACGGAGTTGTATGAGAATGGATCGAAATGAGATCAAGAAGATTATCCCGCACCGAGACCCCATGCTGCTGGTAACCACCGTGGAAGCGCTTGCGGAAGGGAAATCCATTGCCGCGACCTTCTTCGTGGACCCCTCCAGGGACATTTTTCGGGGACACTTCCCCAAGGAGCCCGTTCTTCCGGGAGTCTATTCTGTGGAGTGCATGGCCCAGGCGGCTGACATCCTGCTGTTGTCCACGCAGCGTTACCGGGAAAAGGTTCCTCTCTTTCTTGGCATCGACAAGGTGCGTTTTTTGAAAAAAATTCTCCCGGGGGACACGATCGAGATTCAGGCGAACCTGATATCTGAGTACGCGGAAAAGGCGATCGCCACCTGTTCGGCGCAGATCTATAACCATGGAGAGTTGGCCGCCGAGGGGAACGTGACCTTGGCCATGCGCTGAAGAGGACTCCGGCGGCCTGGCGGGATCAATATGTATAGTTCAGTGTATGCTGATCTAAAATAATGAAAAAAGGAGATTGGGTATGAAATCAAGAAATGTGTTGTGCGCGTTATTGGCTTTACTGATGGCCGTCTCGCTGGCTGGCTGCGGAGGGTCTCCCAGCGGCTCCGAACCGAGCGGCAGCGGCGATTCCGCTGCTGCGGGAAACGCGGATACGATCGTTGTGGCGTATGCCTCCGGCCCGTCCGTGCTGGACCCTGTCATGATTCCCGGCGACAATGCGACGATTTGGCTGACCGATCTGCTGTTTGGCACGCTGCTGCGTCCCAGCAGTGATGGAACCAGGCTTGATCCTTATCTGGCGGACTCCTGGGAGGCCAACGAGGACAATTCCCAGTATACCTTTCATTTGAAGCAGGGTGTGAAATTCTCGGACGGCTCCGACGTCACGGCGGAGGACTGGGTGTTCTCCCTCCTCCGGGCCCGCGACACCGTGGAGAGCAACTGGCACGCCTCCACGGACGCCGTGGCGGATGTTGTCGCGCTGGACGAAAACACCATCCAGGTCTCTCTGGTGGAACCTCGGGAGTCTTTCCTGTCGGAGATCAGCATGTTCAATAACGCCGTACAGAGCAAGGCTTATGTGGAGTCCATCGGCGATGAGGAGAACCAGCTTAAGCCCATGGGGACCGGCCCTTATATGATCAAGGAGTGGAAGATCGGCGAATACATTCTCTTTGAGAAGAACCCCTACTATTGGGACGCGGACAATGTGGCGACTCCCTATATCCGCTTTAACGTCGTCTCCGACAGCAGCGCCCGGATGCTGCAGCTGGAATCCGGAGAGGCTGACATCATCAACGAGGTCCCCTTCAACAGCATTGCGGAACTGGACGCAAAGGACGGCATCAGCGCCCTGGGCGTGGGCTCCACGGAGACCCAGCTGGTGAACTTCAACGTGAAGCACGAGATTCTGAAGGACCTCCGGGTCCGTCAGGCCCTGCGCTATGCGACGGACATGGATATGATTGTTGACCTGGTCCTGTCCGGCTTCGGCACGAAGGCTACTTCTTATATGACCTCCTCCGGCCTGTATTATAACGAGAAACTCCAGCCCGCCACCTATGATGTGGAAAAGGCGAAGCAGCTGCTGGCGGAGGCCGGGTATGCCGACGGGTTCAATATTTCCATCATGTGCCGGGCGGACAAACCCGCCTATGAGGAGATTTCCACGATCCTGAAGGAGCAGTGGGCCGCCATCGGCGTCAATCTGGAGATCAACGTCCTGGAGAAATCCGCCTATATTGAAAAGCGGAACAACATCGACTTTGAGATCACCATGGTCACCTGGACGGACGACATCCCCCATCCCTCTCAGATCAGCACCCACTTCTTCGACTATGAGAAAGAGCGCGGCTTCTTCTGCGACTATGAGAATCAGGAGGGCTATGATATCCTGCAAAAGGCTCTGGTGGAGTTCGACCCCGACCGCTGCGCGGATTACTATGGTCAGCTGCAGCAGATTTGGTTTGACGACGTGCCGGCCATGATCCTTTACTACGGAGATATCCCGGTGGCCATGTCGGATTCGATCCAGGGCTTCGAACAGACTTCTCTTGGCAGATACCGGCTGGAGCATTGCTACAAGTCTGTTGGCTGACAGACGCCTGGGCCGCGGCGGGGGGAATACCCCTCCCGCCGCATATATAAAGGAGTCGTAAATTGGAAACCCTGAACTATATCCTGCGGCGCGTCGTACAGATGCTGGCGGCGCTGTTCGTTTCAACGATCATCGTCTTTTTTATGATTCGTTTGATCCCTGGGAATCCGGCGGAGAACATACTGGGTGATTTTGCCGATCCGGCGGCCGTCGCGGCCTTGACGGAAAAGATGGGATTGAACCGGCCCCTTCATGTGCAGTATGGCATCTTCCTCAAAGACCTGCTCCGGCTGGACCTGGGCACGTCTTTGAAGTACAAGACCAGCGTCGCGGAGCTGATGAAGAATCGCCTGGTCGTAACGGGGATGCTGACCTTGGTTTCCACCATTTTCACAGTCATCATCAGCATGCCTCTGGGATATATCGCCGGGAAAAAGAACGGCTCCCTTGCGGACATGGGCGTCCGGGGCTTCAGCATGATTGGCCTGGCGATGCCCAGCTTTTGGATCGGCATCCTGCTGCTGATCGTGTTTGGCGTCAAACTGAAGATATTCCCCGTTTCCGGCTGGGGCTCGGACTGGCCCACGCATGTAAGGAGCCTGGTCCTTCCCGGCGTCACACAGGCCATCGGCACATCCGCGATCCTGATCCGGAATCTTCGCAATAACGTGATCGAAGTCAAAAACAGCGACTATGTTTATTTTGCCCGCAGCAAGGGACTGAAAGAGGGCCGCATTGCCGCGCGGCATATCATCCGCAACGCGTCCATCCCCACGGTGACGCTCCTTTCGATTAAGATCGCCGGGATGCTGGGCGGAGCGGTGGTGATTGAGGAGGTGTTTTCGCTCCCCGGTCTTGGAAGTCTGCTGGTCAACGGCATCCTCGCCAGAGATTACGCCGTTGTACAGGCGGTGGTGCTGTTCTTCGCGGTGGTCGTCCTTGTGATCAATCTTCTCACGGATATTCTGTATTCTTTCCTGGACCCCCAGGTGAAGCTGCAGTAAGAGGTATGTGGAATATGAAAAACCGACAGCAGAAAAATGGAATCAGACGTACATTTCAGAGAAATCCCTCTCTTCTGGTGGGGAGCATCTTTGTGTTGCTGCTGCTTCTGATGGCGTTTTTCCCCACGCTTTTCACCAGCTTGAGTCCCACGGACATCACGGCGGACATCAAGCTCAGTCCGCCCAGCCGGGAACATATTTTTGGAACGGACGTATATGGCCGCGACGTGTTCGCGCGCTGCATTTATGGAACGCTGGTGGACCTGAAGATCGGCGTTATCGCGATGGCGGTTCCCCTGTTTACCGGAACGATTCTGGGTCTGCTGGCCGGCTACTACGGCGGAAAGCTGGATATGCTGGTCATGCGCGTCGTCGATATCTTTACCGCCTTTCCCTTCATGGTGCTGGTCATCGCCATCGTTGCCATCCTGGGGGCGAGTTTAACGAACCTGTACATTGCCATCTGGTGTGTGGGCTGGAAAGAATATACCCGCCTGGTGCGGAGCGAGGTCCTGGTTGTCAAGCGTATGGAATATGTAGACGCGGCCCGCACCCTTGGATTCCGAAATATCCGCATCATCCTGCGCCACATCCTGCCCAATGTGATCAGCGGCGCGATCGTCTACGCTGCCTCGGATATCGTGCTTTGTATGATGTCGGGCGCCTCTTTGAGCTACCTGGGACTGGGTGTGCAGCCTCCCACCCCCGAGTGGGGCGCAATCATTGCCGGTGGGAAAAACTACATCTCCAGCGCGTGGTGGATCACGCTGTTTCCCGGCCTGTTTTTGATGTTCGCGGGCCTCGCGTTCAGCCTGGTGGGAGACGGACTGTCCGACGCGCTGCGCAGCCGCGGACAATAAGGGGGGCAACGCATGAGTGATTTGCTGACCATTCGAGACCTGAGGACCTATTACCACACCGGCGGCAGGACCGTCAGATCCGTGGACGGCGTGAGCTTCTCGATCGCCGACGGGGAGACCTTCGGCCTGGTGGGGGAATCCGGCTGCGGCAAAAGCACGGTGTGCCGGTCCATCCTTCGTCTGACACCGGAGAAGATCACCGAACTCTCTGGCGAGATTTTGTTTCGCGGACAGAATATTCTGACCATGTCCTCCCAGGAGCTTCGGAAAATCCGGGGCAAGGAGATCGGCATGATCTTTCAGGAGCCCATGACCACGCTGAACCCCGTGCTGAAGCTGAAGACCCAAATCTATGAGCAGTTCCTGGATTCCAATATGAAAGAGGATGAGAAATACGCGCGCTCCGTGGAGATGTTTAAGCGGGTCGGCATCCCGTTTCCGGAGAAGCGGCTGGAAGAATATATCCATGAATTCAGCGGCGGCATGCGCCAGCGGGCGATGATCGCCACCATTCTGGCCGCGCAGCCCAAACTCCTGCTGGCGGATGAGCCCACCACAGCGCTGGACGTCACCATTCAGGCCCAGATTCTGTATCTCATCAATACCATGAAAAAGTCCCTGGGCATGAGTATGATTCTGGTGACCCATGACATGGGCGTCGCGAGCCCCATGTGCGACCGGATTGCGGTGATGTACGCGGGAAGGATTGTGGAGCTGGCGAAATCCAGCGTATTGTTCACCACTCCCGCTCATCCCTATACGGCCGGACTTCTCAGCTGTCTGCCGCAGAATAAAAAGAAGGACGACCGGCTGGAGGTCATTGAGGGCGCGCCCCCCAATTTGGCGGAAGAACTGACAAGCTGCACGTTCGCACCCAGGTGCAAGTATGCCCAGGAGGTCTGCTTCCGAGAGGAGCCCGGCTTGGAGGAACTGGAATCCGGGCATTTCTGCCGCTGCCATTTTCACTATGCGGCGGCGCAGGCGGAGCGTGAAGGAGGCGGCCAATGAACGAGGAACGTGTGAAAAACCAGCAGGAAAACGCGGTGCTGATGTCTCTGCGGCATGTGAACAAGCGGTTCAAAATGACCCATACCCTGCTTGACACTCTTATGAAGCGCCCGCAGCAGCGGGTCTATGCGATCAACGATCTGTCCTTGGATGTGAAGCAGGGGGAGATCTTGGGCATCGTCGGGGAATCCGGCTGCGGGAAGTCCACGCTGGCGCGGCTGATGATCCATCTTCATACCGCTGACAGCGGAGAAATCGTGCTGGATGGAAAACATCTGGACAGCTTGCACGGCGCAGACCTGCGCGCGGCGCGGCGCGACGTGCAGATGATCTTTCAGGACCCCTTTGCCTCGCTGAACCCCAGGATGACCGTGCGGGAGATTCTGCGGGAAGTCCTGGTCATCCACCGGATGCGTCCGCCCGGGGAGATCGACGCCCGGCTGCTGGAGCTTATGGACATGGTGGGGCTGCGTCATGAATTTCTGGACCGCCTGCCCAGTCAATTCTCCGGCGGCCAGCGCCAGCGCATCGGCATCGCCCGGGCCCTTGCCATGGAGCCGAAGCTGATTCTGGCGGATGAGCCGGTCTCCGCCCTGGACGTTTCGATCCAGGCCCAGGTCATCAATCTTTTGAAGGAGCTGCGGGACAGACTGGGTCTGACCATCGTGTTCATCTCCCACGACCTGGGCGTCGTCCGTTACATTGCGGACCGCATCGTGGTCATGTACCTGGGCCGTATCGTGGAGCAGGCGGAGGCCGGGACCCTGTTTGCCCAGCCGCTACACCCTTACGCGGAGGCGCTGATTCGGGCCACGCCGGAGATCAACCCGAACCGTCACGGCATCGAAAAGCCGCTTTTGGAGGGGGAGCCTCCCAGCCCTGTCCACCTTCCGAAGGGATGTCCCTTCGCGGGCCGCTGCCGGTTCCGGTCGGATGCCTGTGAGGAAGAAGTGCCGGAGCTGGCCGCCGTGGGGGCGGATCATTTCGTGCGGTGCATCAAAGCGATCAAACGTGATAAATAGCAAATGGAGGGTAGTATGAAACAAAATAAGATTTGGGTCGTGACCGGCGCCTGCGGCGGATTTGGCACAGCGCTGGTAGAAACGCTGCTGGAGCGGGGCTTCTGCGTGGCCGGTATGACCCGGACGCCCGAAACGCTGCTGAGCCGCCACGCGGGAGCGGAAGACCTCCTGGCGGTCCGGACCGATGTGACCAGCGAAGCGTCTGTGCTGGCGGCAAGAGAGGAAATCCTGAAGCGTTTTGGCCGGGTGGACGTCGTGGTGAACGCCGCGGGCTACGGCCTGGACGGCGCCATCGAAGAGGTGTCCGACGCTGAGGCCCGGGCGCTATTCGACGTGGACCTTTTCGGGATGCTGAACGTATGCAGGGCCTTTGTTCCGGACCTTCGGGAACAGGGCGGCGGTTATGTGATCAATTACGCCGGGGAGGAGGCCATCGCCGCCACCGCCTGTCACGCGGTCTCGCATGCGGCGCAGTTCGCCATCGACGCGCTGACGGACGCCTTGAACAAGGAAGCGGGGCAGTTTGGCATTTCGGCGGTCTGTCTGAAATGCGGCCCTATGCGGACGGATTACCTGTCCCATAAGCACGGCGCTGCCCTGTCCCTGGACGCCTATGACGCCATCCGGGAGGAAAGAGCCGCAAAGAACGCCGCTCTTCGCGGAAAGGAGCCGGTCAGTCCCAAGAAGACGGCGGAGCTGCTGATCCGCCTGACTGGGGAGGAGGAAGCGCCAAAGGATCTCTATCTGACGCGGGAGAGCGTCCGCATGGCCCGCGAGGCCTGGGATGGCCTGGAGGCCGAATTCGAAAAGTGGAAATGGGCCACGCTCTGCGTCGATTTCCCCAAGGAAGAATGTTACTACGGCAAGCGCGGCTAAGGGGGACGGGAAATGAACAAACAACAGGAAAAAGTCTGGATCGTGACCGGCGCCTCCGGAGGACTGGGCCTTGCCATCGTGAAGACCCTGCTGGCCCATGACATTCGGGTAGCGGCGTTTTCCCGAAACGCTCAGGCGGTGGAGCAGGCGGTGGGACATGGGGAGACCGGCCGTTTCATGGCCCTTTCCGTCAAGCTCCACGAGGAGTCCAGCGTTGCGGCGGCGGCGGAGCGGGTGCTGCAAAAGTTTGGGACCGTTGATGTGGTGGTGAACAATGCGGGCCGCGGGCAGCGGGGCGCTGTCGAGGAAGTGACAGACGCCGAGGTCCGCGCCGCCTTCGACGATAATTTCTTCTCACAGCTGAATATGATGCGTTGTTTCCTTCCGGTGATGCGGAAACAGAAGTGGGGCTATTTTATCAATCTGGGTTCTGTCGGGTCCTTCAAGTCCAAGGCATGCAGCGGAATCTACTGCGCAACCAAATACGCGGTCAACGCGCTGACCCAGGCCATCAATTTGGAATGCGCCGCGTATCACATCCACAGCACCTGCGTCAAGCCCTTTGACCTTCGTACCAACTACTTGGCTCCCACGCATATCCAGCAGCGGGCGAACCGCAAGGAATGCTATGACAGCATCCACCGCCTCAACCAATTGGACGATGACGAGACCCATGGCGCTCAGCCCGGCGACCCCATAAAGGTTGCGGAGCTCTTCATCAAGCTGGCGGAGGAGCCGGAGCCGCCCTGCTCTTTGTTCCTGGATTACCCTGTGGAGGAGGTGGTCCGGCATATCCTGGAGGAGCGCCGTGAGGAGCTGGACCGCTGGGAGCACCTGAGTCAGGCGGCGGACGGCTGCGCAGTCTCTTTATGACGGGAGGGAGAACCATGGGTGAACAGGTATGGATCGTGACAGGTTCCTCCGGGGGCCTGGGTCTCGCGATCGTTCAGACCTTGCTGAAGCACCGCATCCGTGTGGCCGCGTTTTCCCGGAGCGCGGCGGCGGTGGAACAGGCGGTGGGGCATGGGGAGACCGATGGTTTTCTGCCCCTGTCGGTAAAGCTCCATGAGGAGGACTCCGTACTCTCCGCGAAGCGGCGGGTTCTGGAGAAATTCGGCAGGGCCGATGTTGTGGTGAACAACGCGGGCCATGGCCAGCGGGGCGCTGTTGAGGAGGTAACGGACGCCGAGGCCCGGGCTATGCTGGACGACAACTTCTTCTCTCAGCTGAACATGGTCCGAAGTTTTCTCCCGGTCATGCGGGAGACCGGAGGGGGCTACTTTATCAACATGGGCTCCATCAGCTCCTTCACCGTGAAGGCGTGCAGCGGAATCTACGCCATCAGCAAATATGCCGTGAACGCCCTGACGGAGGGAATCAACGCGGAGGGGCGGCCCTTCCATATCCGCTCTACCTGTGTGAAGCCCTTCGATCTGCGGACGGGCTATCTCAGAGCGGATCACCTGAAGCAGCCCAGCCATGTGAAGGATTGCTATCACTCCATCCATCAGGCCCACGAGATCGACGATCAGGAGACCCATGGCGGACAGCCGGGAGACCCGTATAAGGTCGCGGAGCTTTTCATCAAGCTGGCGGAGGAGCCGGAACCGCCCTGCTCTTTGTTTCTGGATTATCCCGTGGAGGCGTTGGTGCATAACGTCATCGGACAGCGCCGCCGGGAGCTGGCGTCGTGGGAAGCTCTGGCTTCCTCCGCAGAATTTTGACGAGAGAAGGGGGAAGGACATGTTATACTGGACGAGCCCGGAAATTGGGCGGAAGATGGCGGATGTGGCGCTGAGCCTGGACCGTTATACAAAGGAGCGCTGGGAGTTTGACTCTGTCCTGGCGAATTACGGAGGCTTCCGGCCCACCCTCTCCACCCTGGAGGAGATCGGCTGCGCAGCGGAGTCGCTGGAAAAGGAGCTGGCTCCCTACGATGGCCTGAAGGGAATGTACCTGAAGGGGACCGCCCGGGCGCTTAAGTGTTTTACCCGTGTGATGTGCGGAGACCAGCTGAGCTATGAGGAGAAACTCCGGGATATTATGGAGCTTCCGCTCCAGCCCATCCCGGAGGCGAAATACGAGGCGCTGAGGAACACGGTGGACCGCCAGCTGACGGATCTGGGCTACCAGGGCGGCGTCATGGAGAAAATTGCCGCCTGGAAGGAGACGTGGAAGATTCCTGCCGGTGAGGTGATCTCCTTTGCGCGGAAGTACCTCGACGCCTGCAAACGGGCCACTTTGGACCGGGTTACACAGCTGCCGGAGGAGGACGGCATCCAGGAGCTCTACGGCGTGAGCGGTGAGTTCTGGAGCGGGCACTCCGCCTACCTTGGCGGCTTCAAGGGCCGTCTGCGGTTCAACCTGGACCGGCCCTGGAGCGCGCCCATCTTCATCAACACCCTGGCTCACGAGGGCTATCCCGGCCATCAGGTGTCCTACTGCCGGTGGGACTGGCTGTTCCAGCAGGAGAAATATCCGGTGGAAGCGTCCTGGTATATGCTGGCCAGCCCCGCCAACACGGTCTTTGAGGGTCTTCCGGAAAACGGGACCCATTTTCTGGGGTGGGATCAGCCCGGCTCCACTGCCAACGAGATTCCGGAGGAGATGAAGGCGCAGATGTCTCTTGCCTGGGATGTTTCGGACCTCCAGCGCATCATCCAGACCCGGGCGTGCATGATGTATCAGGCAGAGGGCGCGTCTCAGGAGGACGTGATGGACTACTTCCGAAGGACCCGGGTCTTCTCTGAGGTGGAAGCCGTAAACACCTTCCGTTTCTTCTCTCATCCTGTGCAGCACATCCAGTATCCCAGCTATTATTATGGCAGGTGGATGGTCCGGGAGGCCTGGGACCTGTGCCCGGAGGAGCAGCGCCAGAATCTGTTTGCGCTGTTGTATGATACGCCGATGTCCAATCAGACGTTTGTGGAAGGCGTCTCCCAACTGATCGGAGCCCCCTTCCGTCCGTACGACAACATTTAAAAGCGGCAGGGGGAAGACGGCAATGAGTACAGTTGTAAAAAATGGACTGGTCTGGACAGGCCATGATTTTGAGAGGCGGAATCTGGCCTTTGAAGGCCGCTTTTTCAGCGAACCGGCGGGGACGGATACAGAGACCATCGACGCGGCCGGCGCGTTTATCGTTCCCGGCATTGTCAACACCTCCGCGAACCTGTCCGCCCGGTCCGCCGGAAATTACGCCCATATTTTCACGGCCCTCACTCCAGAGGAGGCTGTGCTGACCACCATCAAATCGATGGGAGAACACCTCCAAAATGGCGTAACCACCATTCGGGACTGCGGCTGCCGGTATTGTGAATCCATCGCTGTCCGGGACGCGGTGGAACGGGGGGACCTGACCGGCCCGTCCATCGTGGCGGCCGGCAGGATGGTACTGGCGCCCGGCGGCCACTGGGCGGGCGAGCTGATCACAGGCCCCGTAGAGGCCCGGAAGGCCGCCGCCAGGCTTTGGTCCGAAGGCGCGGATTTTTTCAAGCTGGGCGTCAGCGGCGGGATCGGGGGGGACCGGGAGGACCCGGATTCCTTGGAGCTTGGCCTGGAAGAGGTAAAGGTCTTTTGTGATTTCGCGGCGGATCATAAGATGCAAACCGTCTGTCATACCCATGGGGCGCGCAGCATGCGTGTAGCGCTGGAGGCGGGCGCCGCAAATTTGATGCACTGCACGTTCATCGAAGACGATATTGTGGACCAGATTGTGGAAAGAGGCGTCTATGTTACGCCCACGCTGGCCGCCTATGAGAACATCGCCAAATATGGTCTGGAAGGCGGCTGGAACCCCAAAACGGTAGAGATGGTCCGGGAGAACGTGCTGCCCGCCAAGCGAAGGAGCATCCAAAAATTGGTAAAGTCTGGGGCGAAGATTGCCTTTGGGACCATGGCAGGCGGATTCCACATCACGCCCTTTGACATTGTGGACGAGATGATCTATATGGAGGAAATGGGGATGACGCCCGCCCAGATCATGGAAAGCGCCTCCCGCATCGCCGCCGAAGCCTGCGGGCTGGAGAGACGGGCCGGGGCGCTGGAGACCGGAAAATGGGCCGATTTCCTTCTTTTGGAGGAAAATCCACTGAAAGATGTGACTGCCTACGGAAAAATCCGGAAGGTTTTCAAGTTTGGAAAAGAGGTCTTCAGCAAGTAAAATCCCTAATTATGCACAGGAGGAAGCACATGAAAACAGTACGAGTTTTGATCGGCGGAATGGGAAACGCGGCCAGGCCCATGGTGGATTTGATTACCTCGGAGCGGGCGCGCATGGCGCAGGAATATGACCTCGCATTTCAAATCGTGGGTGTGACAGACAGCAAAGGCGCGGCCATCGGAGAGGAGGGCATCCCCAGCGAGACCGTCTCTGAAGCCAAGAGCACATTGGGAACCGTATCCAAGATTCCGCTCCTGGGACGGCCCGGTATGTCTACCTTGGAAATGATCGAGCGGTGTAGCGCGGATATTTATGTGGACGGGCTTCCTCCCTATCTGCCTGACGGTGAACCGGGCGCTTCCAACATCCGCGCGGCTTTGGGGAAGGGGATGCACGTTGTGACGGCCAATAAGGCCCCCATGGCGCTGTATTGGAAAGAGCTTTTCCAACTGGCTGGAGAAAAGAGCCTCCAGCTCCGCTACGGCACGGCGGCCAGCTCCGGCCTGCCCACTCTGGAGATGGGGCGGGCCCTGGGACACTGCGGCGAGCTTCTGGAGTTTGGAGGAATCTTCAATGCCTCCTGCATGTATGTCATCGACTGCATGAAAAAGGGCCAGAGCTTCGACTCCGCCCTGGAGGGCGCCCGGGCCGGCGGCTTCTTGGAGCCGAATCCCGCGATGGACATCGACGGCTGGGACACCGCGATGAAAACGGTCATTCAGGCCAATACTTACTGGGACGCCTGCTGCACTCTGGCGGATGTGGAAATCCAGGGAATACGCGATCTGACCGGAGAGGAAGTCCGGTCGGCGGCGGCCAAAAACATGACCTGGTGCATGGTGGGGCGCGCCGTGCTGGAGGACGGGAACCTGAAGCTCTCGGCAAAGCCGGAATGCCTGCCGGAGGACCACCCCCTGGCAAAGGCCCGCTGGTGTGACAAGGCGCTGTGGCTGCGCACCCGGACGCAGGGGGAACAGGTTCATTATTGCCTGGAAGCCTCCGCTTCCAGCACTCCTGGAAATATGTATCTTGATATGGTAACGATCGCGAGAGGTCTATACAGCCAGCGCACTTGAAAACCGGCGGCAGGCGTTTCCTTCCAAGGGCCTGCCGCCGGTCCTTTTCCCGACAGCGGCTGCTCCAATCCGGAGCAGCCGCTGTCGGGCTGTGAAGGCTGGCGCGGATATTGGAACGTTTCGGACTTCCGGCGCTGGCGCGCTTTTTTCTGCGGCTGCCGGCTTTGTCTGTACAACACTGGAAACCTGGTCCGTTCCCGTCATAATCTGAGAAATGGAATCAGCGTGCCGTTTCATAGTAGGCGCGAAGGATGGGTTCCGGTTCCCGCCACTTGATCTCATACTGCCTGCGGTAGTCCTCCACGGTGAGAGAGGGACGGATGCCCCGCTCTCTGCCCCGATACTTCATGGTGTAGGGCTTGAACGCGTCGGAGTCCGGCTCCAAGCCGTACATGCCGTCCAGCAGCTCCCGGCCCTCCTTTAAGTTTCGCAGGATGGCCGAGCAGTCGGGCAGGCCGCAGCCGTTGGGCGGCACGAAAGCGCGGACATCCGCCCCGTGTTTGAACAGCGCATCCAGCACTGACTTGAGCATCTCCCGCAGACGGCGGTTCTCCTCCAGCTTGCCCTGACGGATAGCGGTGAACAGCTTTTTCATGGCAGCTCCGCCTTTAAGGTGAAATCCACCTTTGCTGAATGGTTATGAGCCAAGTATACCACCATCGCAAGGGGCATTCAACGTTCATTTCTCGGTCTCAACAGCAGTGGCAAGCGGAAGGATACAGCAGCCTGCGCCGTCAATTGAAGTTGAAAAACAGCGGCGGGAATGATATGATAGGAGGCGCATGATGAGACTGGGGAAGAGGGAACAGTGGAGTGCCGGAAAAGACAAATCAATCAAAATCAACATGCGGGGGCGCTTTATGATGGACGATATCAGAAAAGCAGGGGCAGAAGACGCTTCCAGATTAGCGGAAATTTTGATCTTTGCCAAAAGAACCCATTATCGAAGCATCTTTCACGACGACAAGGTTTCCTTTGGCAAGATGCAGGTCTATCCGTTGGCGCGGGATTATATCGTAAACCGTGAAAAGCTGAACCATATTTGGGTATACGATGATGAATTTGTAAAGGGAATGCTCCACATAGAGGGAAGGGAGCTTCGGGAGCTGTATGTGGACCCGTTCTTTCAGGGGGAGGGTATTGGAACCAGACTGATCGAATTTGCGATTCGGCAGTTTGAGGTTCAATACTTATTTGTGTTGGAAAAAAACAGCAGCGCCATTCATTTCTATCAAAGCCACGGCTTTTCGCGGACACAGGAGCGGCGCTTGGAAGAGGGCACGGCGGAGTATGTCGTGAAAATGGAGCGCCGCCGCGGAATTTCTGCGGATACGCGGAGGGGAGGAGAGGCGGATCATGGACAATCTCATGCAGTTTCCCCATAGAGAAGCGTCCCGGACCTGACTTTTGGAGCATTGCCGGTCCAATACCGGCGTCTGGCTTGTATTCGGCAAGCCCGGCCAAGCACCATAAAGGCGGGAGAAGCGGCTGGCCTGGATGGCGGACAGGCTCCACAAAAATTTAAAACCCATGTAGCGGTCCCGCCTGTCCGCCGGAGGTCCGTCGGTTTTGCAAAAATCCGGAGCAAACCGATTGACGGTTCTCCCCCTATATGTTAAACTGAAAACAATGTGTCAATGGCAGGACACCGGCTCCAAAATTTTAACCATGACATGATTGGGAAAGAAGGAAGCATATGTACAAAATTGTGAGAAAAGAGGCCCTGCGCCCCACCGTAACCCTGTATGAGATCGAGGCCCCGCTGATCGCCAAAAAGGCCCAGCCGGGTCAGTTCATCATTCTGCGGGTGGACGAGAAGGGCGAGCGCATCCCCATCACCATCAACGCCTATGACCCGGAGAAGGGCACCGTCACCATCATTGTCCAGACTGTGGGCGCCACCACGGAGAAGCTCAGTCACCTGAATGAGGGCGACTGCCTCCAGGACTTCGTGGGTCCCCTGGGCAAGGCCACCGAGACCGAGGGCAAGAAGAAAGTCGCCGTGGTGGGCGGCGGCGTGGGCTGCGCCATCGCGTACCCCGTGCTGAAGAAGTTCCACGACGACGGGGCCGAGGTCCACGCCATCGTCGGCTTCCGCACGGAGGACCTGGTCATCCTGGAGGAGGACTTCAAGAAGTCCAGCGATCTTCTTGTCGTCTGCACGGACGACGGAAGCTACGGCCGCAAGGGCTTGGTCACCGACGCGCTGAAAGAGCTCATCGACGCGGGCAACCAGTACGACGAGGTCTTCGCCATCGGTCCCATGGTCATGATGAAATTCGTCTCCAAGACCACGGAGCCCTACGGCATTCCCACCACCGTCTCCATGAGCCCTATCATGATCGACGGCACCGGCATGTGCGGCGGCTGCCGCCTCAGCGTCGGCGGCGAGATGAAGTTCGCCTGCGTGGACGGCCCGGACTTCGACGGCCACAAGGTGGACTGGGACCTTGCCGTGAAGCGGAACCAGATGTATATGGAATTCGAGAAGCACAAGCACGAGGAGACCTGCAACCTGTTCAAGAAGGAGGCCGAATAACATGGCCAATATGTCTTTAACGAAGAACCCCATGCCCTCCCAGGACCCCAACGTCCGGAATAAGAACTTCCAGGAGGTCGCCCTGGGCTATACCGAGGAGCAGGCCCTGGACGAGGCCCAGCGCTGCCTGAACTGCAAGAACCGGGCCTGCATGCAGGGCTGCCCTGTCATGGTCCACATCCCGGAGTTCATCGCCGAGGTGGCCAAGGGCGACTTTGAGGCGGCGTACCAGATCATCTCCAACACCAGCGCCCTCCCCGCCGTCTGCGGCCGGGTCTGCCCCCAGGAGACCCAGTGCGAGATGTACTGCGTCCGGGGCAAGAAGGGCGATCCCGTGGGCATCGGCCGTCTGGAGCGCTTCGTTGCCGACTGGCACAACGCCCACTGCACCGAGGCTCCTGAAAAGCCCGTGTCCAACGGCCACCGGGTGGCGGTGGTGGGCTCCGGCCCCGCGGGACTGACCTGCGCCGGAGACCTGGCCCGGAAGGGATACGACGTCACCGTGTTTGAGGCGCTGCACCTGGCCGGCGGCGTGCTGGTGTATGGCATTCCCGAGTTCCGTCTGCCCAAGGCGATTGTGCAGAAGGAAGTGGACGGGCTGAAGGCCATGGGCGTGACCATCGCCACCGATACGGTGATTGGCCGGACCATCTCCATCGACGAGCTGATGGAGGAGCAGGGCTTCGAGGCCGTGTTCATCGGCTCCGGCGCGGGATTGCCCATGTTCATGGACATCCCCGGCGTGAACTATCGGGGCGTTTACTCCGCCAACGAGTTCCTCACCCGCATCAACCTGATGAAGGCCTACCTGCCCGACTCCGACACCCCGATTCAGCACCCGAAGAAGGTGGCGGTGGTCGGCGGCGGCAACGTGGCCATGGACGCGGCCCGCTGCGCCAAGCGTCTTGGCGCGGAGGTGTACATCGTCTACCGCCGGGGCATGGAGGAGCTGCCTGCCCGTAAGGAGGAAGTGGAGCACGCCGAGGAGGAGGGCATCATCTTCAAGACCCTCTGCAACCCGGTGGAGATCTTCGCCGACGAGAACGACGACGTGAATAAGATCCGCTGCATCCGCATGGAGCTGGGCGAGCCCGACGCCTCCGGCCGGCGGCGGCCCATCGAGGTCCCCGGCAGCGAGTTCGACCTGGACGTGGACTGCGTCATCATGTCTCTTGGCACCAGCCCGAACCCCCTCATCAAGTCCACCACCAAGGGTCTGGAAATCAACCGCAAGGGCGGCATCGTGGTGAACGAGGACGGTCTTACCTCCCGGGAGAAGGTCTATGCCGGCGGCGACGCCGTCACCGGCGCGGCCACGGTCATTCTGGCCATGGGCGCGGGCAAAACCGCCGCCAAGGCCATTGACGAGGCTTTGAGCAAGTAATATGAGAAGAAACGTCACGGACATAACCGCTCTGGCGTTGGCGCTGTGCCTCCTGCTTGCCGCCTGCGGCGGGCAGGGGGCCTTGCCGCTTGACGCGCCGCCGGAGCCAAAGACCTCCGAAACCGTCTCGCCCGCCGAACCTGGCCCTTTGCCAGAGGAAGCCTCCGGTGAAGAGGAGGCCCCTCCGGCGGAAGAGGAGCCCCCGGCCCCTGACGGAGAGGAAGTCCCCGCCGCCCCAACAAGGCCCGGGAACGAGGCGCTGGCCGAAGACATTGCTCCTGCGCTGGAGGGCCTGGAGAGGGCGGACTGGCAGATTGTCAGCATCGACCTGGAGTCCTTTGGCCTTACCGCAAAATTCGATGACGAACGGTTTATGTACATTATGGGCCACACGGACACGGTCCCTCTGGACCAGCTGATCGTCTTTGACCTATGGGGCGACGCGCTGACCGAGGGGTCCAGCGAGGAACTGCGCAGCCGCTTCCTGGAAGCGCCCGACACGGTGCTGGCCTATCTGGTGCTGATGGGGGACCAGCGGGTGGACTACTGGGACCAGCCCCTGGCGGCGGACGTGATCTGCATGAGCATCGCCACCGCCGACGCCGCCTGGCACGGCGGTTCAGAGGAGTTTGCCCAGACCCTGGCGGCCTGCCGGGAGCGCTATCCCACAGGCCGGATCGCGGAGCTTCTGGACGTGATGGAGCGGGAACACGCCGCCAGCATGGAGCGGAACCACGGACCGCGTCCATGAAACGGCGCCCCGGGGAGGGAAGTCCTCTCCGGGGCGTTTTTGCGCTTGCCTGAACGGGCGGAACGTGCTATACTGCTTTCCGAACAAACGCGCAAAGGAGAACCCTCATGAAATTAGATATGGTCCCCGTGGGCCGGATCACCGGCGTCCACGGCATCCGGGGAGAGCTGCGGGTCCTGCCCCTGGAGGGGGAGGCGGACTTCCTCACCGGCTTTCAAACCTTTTATCTGGACGGGCAGGCCGTCTCTCCCTCCGCCTGCCGGGTTCACAAGGGCATGGCCCTTTTGAAGCTCGCCGGCGTGGACGGCCGCACTGCCGCCGAGGCCCTTCGCGGCAGAGAGCTTCTGGTCCGCCGGGCGGACGCCCATCTCCCCGCCGGGGAGTACTTCGACGGCGAGCTCATCGGCCTGGACGTCTACAATGGCGAGACCGGGGAGTGCGTGGGAGAGCTTACCAAGGTGGAGCGCTATCCCGCCAGCAAGGTTTACACCGTCCGGGGGTTGAAGGAGTTCCTGGTCCCGGCGGTGAAGGACGCCTTCATCCTGAACGTGGACCTGGAGAACAACCGGATGGACATCCGGGTCTGGGAGGGGCTGACGGAGTGAACATCGACATTCTGACCCTCTTTCCCGACTCTGTGGACGCCATGCTGAACGTCAGCATTCTGGGCCGGGCCCAGGAGCGGGGCTATATCGCCATCCGTACCCACCAGATTCGGGAGTACACCACCAACAAGCAGATGCAGGTGGATGATTATCCCTACGGCGGGGGCCGGGGAGCCGTCATGCAGGCGGACCCCCTCTATCGCTGCTGGGCCCACGTGACGGAGGTTCACGGCCCGGGGCAGACCATCTTTCTCTCCCCCTGCGGCCGGACCTTCACCCAGGATGTGGCCAGGGAGCTGAAGGAGAAGTATGACCACCTGATTCTGGTCTGCGGCCACTATGAGGGCGTGGACCAGCGCTTCCTGGACGAATGTGTGGACGAGGAGATTTCCATGGGGGACTTTGTCCTCACCGGCGGGGAGATTCCCGCCATGGCGGTGGCGGACGCGGTGTGCCGCATGGTGCCGGGGGTTCTGCCGGACGAGGAGTGCTTTCAGGAGGAGTCCCACTGGAACGGTCTTCTGGAGTACCCCCAGTACTCCCGGCCCGCCGTGTGGCACGACCGGGCGGTGCCGGAGATTCTGCTCTCCGGGGACCACGGGAAGGTGGCGGCGTGGCGGCGGAAGGAGAGCTACAAGCGGACCATGCGCCGCCGTCCGGACCTGTTTGCGCGGTTTGACGAGAGCCAGCTGACCACCAAGGCGGAGAAAAAGATTCTCCAGGAGGCCAGAGACGAGCTGGCGGCAGAGAGTGGAGAGCGGTAAAAGACCGTCCGGCGGAATCCCGCCGGACGGTCTTTCTTTCCGTGTGCTCAAAAATTGGTCACGCCATAGATCGCGGTGGGGCCGTCCGCACCGCCGATGATACCGCTGTCCGCGCTGCCAGTGATCTCCTCAAAGCCGGAGAAATCGGGGAAGGTGATGGTCACGTCGTTGCCCACGGCCTGGACGTCCATAGTCATGTCCACGTCCATGGCGGCGCTGACCGTCAGGCTGTCCTGGCCGTCGGAAGCGTTCAGGTCCGCTTTCAGAGTCATATCCGCCGCGGCGCTCTTCAGCGTGCCGTCCTGGCCCACGGTGTAGGTGATGGTGCTGCCGCCCAGGGTAACGGTCATATCCATGTCCACACCGGCGTCCATCATGCCCAGAATCTGGCCGAACAGGCCGTTGAGCATCCCGGCGAAGGCGTCGTTCAGCACCAGGGTATAGACGGTGTTTCCGCCGGAGGTCTTGGTGGTGATGGACTCAATAAAGGGAAGCATGGCGGCGTAGGTCTTGCCGGAGGCCTGCTCCATCAGGGCTGTGAGGGTCTCCGCGTCCATGCCCATGGCGGTGGAAACCTGATAGGCCATCTCACCGGAGCGGACATACACCACGCCGTCCTTCAGCCAGTACTCCACGTTCTCGGTCTCGGAGGCATCTCCGTCCGTAACGGTGACGGTCATGTCCATGGCCATCTGAAGCTCCTTGTCCAGAATCATCTTGATATTGCCCTTGACGGCGGCGTCCGCCTTCTGGGTCATGTCCAGGGCGGTTCCGCTGCCGGCGCCTTTGACGGTGACGCTCATGCCTACCTTCGCGTCCACTGAGGTATCCAGCCCCTGGGCCGCCGCCTCGCCGGAGCGCTGGAGGGCCCGGTAAGCCTCGATTTTCTCCGTGATGGGCTTGGCGGCGTCCGCGTCCACGGCTCCGCTCTTGATGAGGCTGGCCAGCAGATAGGTGCTGCCGTCCTTGAGGTCCGTGCCCAGGGCCTGATAGGTCAGGGCCACCAGGTCGTCCCGGAGGAAGGTCCCGGTGAACAGGGAGGTATCCAGCAGGCCGCAGCTCTGCGCAAACGCCTGGGCGTTGGCGTTGGTGAAGTCCACGTTGTCCTGATAGCCCAGGGCCCGGAGGAGAAAAATCGTGTACGCCTTGCCGGTGCAGGGACTGGACGCGCCGAAGGTGGTTTCGGAGGTGCCGCTGGCAAGGCCCTTGTCCGCCAGCCACGCGGCAAAGGGAGCCGCCGTCTCGTTCACGTCGGTGAAGGGGCACTTGAGGTCCCCGGCGGTGTAGGCGGCAATGGCCTCCTCCTCCGCGCCGTAGAGCCGGACCAGCATAATGGCGGCCTGGGCCCGGGTGGGGGCCTTGTCCAGGGCAAATCCATCGGCGGCGGAGCCCTTGAGCATGCCGATGGCGGCCAGCTCCTCCGCCGCGCCGTCAAAGCTGGAGGCGGAGGCGGTAACGCACAGCACGCCCGTCAGCGCCAAAGCCGTCAGCAGGATGGTTAGAAAGCGTTTCATGAAAAATCTCCTCTCTTCTCCGGCGGCAGCCCGCCGGGATGTTACAAAACCATTGTATACCTGGAAAAAACCGCCGTCAAGGGCGGTTTTCCTGGAAAAATCTTCAAAACACGCACAGCGCCGTGAAGCAGGAGCCGTGGGGGCCCAGACCCTCTAGGAAATACCCCGTCTCGTTCCGGCAGCCCTCCAGGCGCAGCTGGTCTCCCAAAACCGCCTCCCGACTGTAGTTGATGTGGAATTCCCGGGGGATTTGGACCTGCAAATCCTCCGGCAGGGCGTCCCAGACGATGTCGCCGTAGTTCCCGCTGAACAAGTGTCCGTTTCCGTCCAGGTCGGACCAGCGGACCACCCGGGTCCCCAGGTCCTCCCGATTCTCCTTGGGAGGGATGATTTTCCGTGTCTCCGGGCAGTCCAGAAGACGGTCCGAGGCCAGCAAGGGCTTGGCGGTGAAGGCCGTGGGCCGCAGAATCTTCCGGGTGATGGGGTCCACCAGAATCCAGTCCGTCCGGGCGGAGACCCGAACCCGGCCTTCCCGGTCCTTCATTTCATAGTTCCGCTTCATATGGGCGGCCTTGGCGCCGGCCTCCCAGGTGGTGATGTCCAGCACGTCCCCGGCGTGAGGGCAGTTGTGGATTTTAAGGGACACCCGGGAGAGGAGAAATACCTCCCGGGCCGCCCACAGAACCTCATGGGTCAGGCCCCGGGCGTCGTAATCGTACCCGGCAAAGGCCCCCAGACGGCTTAAAAGCGCCGCCACCCGGACCCGCTGGTCCCGGTCGCAGTCCCAGAAGACCAGTTCCTCCTGCCGGAAGTAGCCGTTTTCGTATAAACGCTGTTTGAAATCCTCCATGGTTCTCTTGTATCCTCCGTTGTTCACTTCTTGGGCGCCCTGGGCCGCAGCCAGGGAAAAACAGCCCGGAATACGGAGGAGGCCAGCATGGCCCCCACCGCCAGCGCCGCCGCCATGCCGAAGGTGTGCAGCAGGGTTGTGAGGAACTGGTCCGTCTCCCCTGCCACGCAGTACCGCATGGCATAGTAAATGCCCCCGCCGGGAACCAGCGGCAGCAGCGCCACCAGCACATATCCCGTCACCGGGCAGCGCCGCACCTTGGACATCACCTCGGCGAAGACGCCGATGGCCGCGGCCGCCAGGAAGGCGGCGAAAATTGTGCTCCCCGCCAGAAGATACACCAGCCAGCCCAACGCCCCGCCCGCTCCGGCAATCAGCTTTCCCTGGCCGTGGATGTTGAACATCAGCGTAAAGCCCACGCAGGCCAGAAAGGCGCAGAGACAGGGCAGCGCGTATTCCAACAAGACCGTCTCCATACCACCCTCCTATAACATGCCGCCCAAAGCCTGACCCGCCGCCGCCCCCAGGGCGATGGCGGAGGCCGTCAAGATCGCATCCGCCGTGCGGCTCAGGCCGGAGAAGGTGTCCCCGGCCATGATCTCCCGCATGGCGTTGGTCAGGGCCATGCCGGGAACCAGAACCATCAGCGCGGAGATTGTCACCACGTCCACGCTCTGCCCCAATCCCAGATGCACCAGCACCATGGCCAGCAGGGCGGTCAGGGCGCTGCACACCGCCGTGCGGAAAAAACTGTTGGCCCCCAGAAAGCGCCCGCCGTAGAGGAGGCAGCACCCCACAGCCAGGCCGCAGAAAAAGGCGCAGGCCGTGTCCGCCGGGCCGCCGCCGAACAGCGGGGCGAAAAAGCCGGGGGCCACGCCGTAGCCCAGCAGTGTCAGCCGGGTGGAGTGCCGGGGAATCGCCAAGCACAGCGCGGCGATGGCGGCCTGCGCCTCGTCCAGGGGAGGGGGCTCCGTGCAGAGGCGGCGGCAGAGGCTGTTGCAGCGCTCCAGCAGCTCAATGTCCGTGCCGTGAAGCGGCACCCGCCGCATCCGGGTGATGGGATGCCCCTCCGGCGTGGAGACGCTGACGATGAGGCAGTTGGGAATGGCGAACACCTCCGGCTGCTCCAAACCGTAGGCGTAGAGCAGCCGCCGGACGGACTCCTCCACCCGGTAGATTTCCGCGCCGCTGTACATCAGCTGGTAACCCAGTTCCGCCGCCATATCCAGCAGCTTGTCATAGTCCATGTCCTCAGTCCAGAACCTCCTTGAAATCCGCGCAGAGGTTGGGCCGGTGAATGTCCAGTATCATGGGGAGCTTCCCCTCCATGAAGCGCTGATTCAGGCCCTCCATGCCGTATTTCAGTTTGTACTCAATCTCCTCCTTATAGGCGGGGACAACCATGTAGAAGCTGATCTTCTTTCCCTCTTCCGTCTCCAGCGGCGGGACCAGGGAGGGCTGAGCCAGCACTGCGCCGCCAAATCCCACGCCCTCGCAGATGGGGTTATAGTCCGGCCCGTTGGGGATGCTGTGGCCCCAGCCCAGCCAGGTCTGGTACTCGTGGGGGAACCGGGCCAGAAATTTCAGCATCTGGAAGGGCCAGAAGCTCTCGTAGGGCATATCCTTGGTGGACAGGTTTTCCTCCCCCACGTTCCAGTCCCCGGGGAGAATCATGTACAGCTCCGCGTATTTCAAATCTTCCTGGTCCGCGATCTCCGCCGGCAGGTTCATGGGCAGATCGCTCATGCCGGTGGTATACAGCACATAGCCGTCCCCCTCCGGCTCGCGGAGAACATGGACGTCGATGTGGACCAGGTCGCTGAGAATCTCGTGGCAAACAAAGCCGCCCCAGCCGGGGAAAATCCCATCCATGTGCTTTTCGATGGCCTCCATGGACACGCACACGTCCGCCGGGGGACGGAACCCCTGCTTCTCCGGCGTCTGATACCGGTAAATGGCGGAGCCGCCGGGGGAGTACTCCTCCGTCTCCAAAGCCGGGGCCGTCTTCCGGGACTGGGCGGGAGACTCTGCGTTCTTTTCCTCTTTTTTCTGTTTCCATTTATCCAGAAAACCCATGTCTGAAAACCTCCTTGTGAAATGCACGGAAACTTTTCTCTATACTACTCCTTTTCCGCTTCGCTGGCAATTGTTTTTTCTCTCCGAATCCGCTACAATGGGAACACGAAATCTTTACAGATTGATAAAGAGGTGTTTTATGAAACTGGTATCTTGGAACGTCAACGGTCTTCGCGCCTGCCTGAAAAAGGGCTTTCTGGACTTCTGCGCCTTCGCCGACGCGGACGTGATCTGCCTCCAGGAGACGAAGATGCGTCCGGAGCAGGCGGAGTTCGACCTGCCGGGCTATCTCCGCTTCTGGAACAGCGCCGACAAGGCCGGCTACTCCGGCACCGCCGTCTTCACCCGGCGGGAACCCCTGCGCGTCACCTGCGACTTCGGCATCGACGAGCACCGCCACGAGGGCCGGGTCATCACGGCGGAGTTTGAGGAGTTCTATCTGGTCTGCTGCTACACCCCCAACTCCAAGGACCAGCTCCTCCGCCTGGACTACCGCATGAGCTGGGAGGACGATCTTCGGGAGTATCTCTGCGAGCTGGACGCCGTAAAGCCGGTGGTCTACTGCGGGGACCTGAACGTCGCCCACCAGGAGATCGACCTGAAGAATCCCGGCCCCAACCGCCGCAATCCCGGCTTTACCGACGAGGAGCGGGAGAAGATGACCAGGCTCCTCGCCTCCGGCTTTGTGGACAGCTTCCGGGCGCTGTACCCGGACAAGACCGGGGCCTATTCCTGGTGGAGCTACCGGGGAAGGGCCCGGGAAAACAACACGGGGTGGAGAATCGACTATTTCATCGTGTCGGAGCGCCTGCGAGACCGCATCAAAAACGCGGATATCTGGAGCGAGGTCCTGGGCAGCGACCACTGCCCGGTGGTGCTGGAGCTGGAGGAGAGCTGAAAAAGGGAAGGAGGGGCGCCGCCCCTCCTCGCTGTTTTATCCGTTTATGCCGCCGCCTCTTCCAGGACCAGCGTTACCTTCAGCGTCTCGTCCTGACGCCGGAGCGTCAGCGTCAGCTCGTCGCCCACATAGAGCGTCCGCCGGACCCGGAACAGGTCCTGGGTGTTTTGAATCTCCTCGCCCTGGGCGGCGGTGATATAGTCCCCCGCCAGGACTCCCGCCGCCTCCGCGGCGGTGCCGGGTTCCACAGAGTCCACCAGCAGACCCCGCTCATCCGTAATCACCAGAATGCCCAGACGGGGCTCCGGCTTCACCTCGCCCCATTTCAAAAGGTCGTTGACGATCCGCTCCAGCTGGGCTGTGGGAATGGCAAAGCCCAGACCCTCCACGCTGTCCCGGCTGGACATGAACTTTGCAACATTAATGCCCACCACCTGGCCCTGGCTGTTGATCAGAGGCCCGCCGGAGTTCCCGGAGTTCAGGGCCGCGTTGGTCTGGAGAAGGGTCATGGTCCGGCCCTCCACCTCCACGTCCCGGTCGATGGCGGAGATGATGCCGTTGGTCAGCGTACCCCGCAGCTGCCGGGGGGCGCCGATGGCGTACACCGGGTCCCCCACCACCAGCTGCTCCGAATCGCCGAAGGGCGCGGCGGGCAGCGTGCCCAGGGTATTCAGCGCCCCCGGAGGAACCTTTAAGACCGCGAGATCGCTGTTCTCGTCCCCCGCCACAAAGCAGACGTCCATGGTATAGCCGCTGTCCAGGGTGACGCGGCACAGATTGCCGCCCCGGACCACATGATAGTTGGTGATGATATAACCGTCCTCCGAGAAGACGACGCCGGTGCCGATGGAGCGGCTGTCCCCGGTCCAGCAGGATACCGTTACCACCGCCGGATTCAGCTGGCGGTAAACCTCCTGCGCCGTCAGTTCCTCTCCCTCCTCCCGGGAGAGGGCCAGAGACGCCCCCAGGCCCACGGGCCAGCCGGGGATGGTGATCTCCTCCGACGCGTAGGAGACGCCGCCGTCCGGGTCCTCCCGGCTTCCAAAGGACAGCCTCTCCGCCAGCCGGACCGCGACTGTCAGCCCCACCAGAAGGACCACACAGGCCAGAAATTTCCACAGGCCCGCCCGGCTTCTCCGCCGGGGCGGACGCGGGACGGGCCGCCGGCTCTCCGCCGTCCGGGGAACCGGGCGGCGATAGGCCTCCACCACCTCCCGGGGGTCCCGCTGGCGATAGACCTCCACCACTTCCCGGGGGTCCCGGCTCCCGGCCCATGTCCCGGGGGCCCTCCAGGTCTCCACAATTTCGCCGGGCAGCCGCCCGGTCTCCTCACGCTCTGCCATGCTTCCTCATTTCGTGTTCAGGGAGAAGGAAAACGCGGTGATTCCATTCTCGCTGGTCACATTGATTTTTTCCTTGTGCTGCTCTAAAATCGTCTTGACGATGTAGAGCCCCAAGCCCACGCCGTCCTTGTCCTCGCTGCGGGACTTGTCGCTTTTGTGGAACCGCTCGAACAGCAGCGGCAGCTCCCCGGCGGGGATGGTGTCCCCACAGTTTCGGACGGTTACCTGGGCCCTGCCCTCCCGGAGGGCGAGCCCCAGGTACAGCGCGGAGCCCTGGTAGGCGAATTTCGCCGCGTTTTCTAATAGGTTGTAAATCACCTGGGTGATGAGATCGTTGTCCCCCAGGACCAGAATCGGCCCCTCGGGGATGTCCGCCTCCACATCCAAGTCCCGGTCCGTAATCTTCTTCTCCATGGAGATCAGCACCCGGCGCATGCTCTCGCACAGATCAAAGTGCGCCCCGCTGCGCAGGGGGTCGATGGCCTGGAGCTGACTGACGTCCAGCATCCGCCGAACCAGGCGGCTGAGGCGGCGGCTCTCTCCGGCGATGATCTGGAGATACTGCTTCTCCTTTTCCGGGGGAATGGTGCCGTCCAGAAGGCCGTCGGTATACCCGGCGATGGTGGTCATGGGGGTCTTCAGCTCGTGGGAGATGTTGGCGATGAATTCCCGGCGCTGCCGCTCCGTCTGCTGGAGGCTCTCCGCCATGGCGTTGAAGGAGGCGGCCAGCTCCCCCACCTCGTCACTCCGGCCATAGTCGTTCATCCGGATGTCAAAGTCCCCCTCGGCATAGCGCCGGGTGGCCTCCACCATCTCCCGGATGGGCTTCACCTGCCGCATGGCGGTGACGGAGGAGGCCATGAAGGCGATCATCAGGACCACGAAGGACGTCATGAAAAAGAGGCCGATGAACCCCTGCCACATCGAGTCCAGAGAGGCCATGGTGGACACGGCCACCACCTCTCCCACCCGCTCCATCGTGACGGGATTGATGGCGGCCACGCCCACGGAGAAACGCTTTTGGGGATAGAGTCCCCCCAAATCGTCCCGCCAGGAGGCGCTGCCCTCCTCCATCACCCGGCGGGTCCGTTCCGCCGGGATGGTCACGCTCCGCCCGTCCAGGGCCTGATCCGTAGAGAGGAGCACATGCCCCTCCGTGTCGCAGATCATGAAATGCACGTCGGAGACGACGGCGGCGAAGCTGGCCAGGCGCTGGAAATCCAGGTCGTCCTGCAAATCCTCTATGTCCAGATACCGCCCGTTCTCCAAATAGCTGAGGGAGAGCTGGCTCATCACCTGGGCTTTGGAGGCGATCTCCCGCCCCTGCTGGCTTCGGGCGTAGTTATAGCTGAGGGAGAAAAAGGCCGCTCCCAGCAGGCACAGCGTCAAAAGCACCATGCCGGCGGTGACGAAGAGCTGCCGCCAATACAGGCTCTGGGTCCGCTCCCGAAAGCGCTTCATGTCTCCGCCTTCTCCACCAGCTCGAATTTATAGCCCACGCCCCAAACTGTTTTCAGCTCCCACTGGTCGGACACGTTGTCCACCTTGTCCCGCAGGCGCTTGATGTGTACGTCCACCGTCCGGCTGTCGCCGAAATAGTCAAAGCCCCACACCTCGTCCAGCAGCTGGTTCCGGGTGTAAACCCGGTTGGGGGTGGAGGCCAGGTGGTACAGCAGCTCCAGTTCCTTGGGCGGCGTGTCCACCTTCTTTCCGTCCACGATCAGTTCGTAGGCGTCCAGATTGATCACCAGCTTGTCAAAGGTCAGGCGCTTGCTGGTGTCGTTGGGAATCTCCGTCCGGCGGAGAACGGCGTTGATCCGGGCGATCAGCTCCTTCATTTCAAAGGGCTTGACGATGTAGTCGTCCGCCCCCATTTCCAGACCCTGGATGCGGTCGAACACCTCGCTCTTGGCGGTGAGCATGATGATGGGAACCTGCGAGGTCTCCCGGATTTTGGCGCAGACGGCCCACCCGTCCATGACGGGCAGCATGATGTCCAGCAGAATCAGATCCGGCACGCTCTTTTGGAATTCCTCGATGGCCTTCCCGCCGTCTCCGGCAATGCGGACGTCGAAGCCCTCCTTTACCAGATACATGTGAATCAGATCGGAGATATTGCGGTCGTCTTCAACCACCAGAATATTGCGTCCCATGGCGGTTCCTCCCCTGTTTGCATAATTTCCATATTTCTCACTTTCTATTATACCCGCCGCCCTGCCGGTGTGTTGAATTTTCTGTTAACCTTCTTGACCCCTGCGGGGGTTCAGGGCGTTCCGGTCTCTCGATGGGCCGTCAGGATTCCCCCCGCCTCCAGGGCGGCGGCCAGGAAGGACCGCAGCCCAGAAGAACTGGCGGCGTTTCCCAGCCAGACGGCGGCGTCCCCCTGCCGGGCGGCCAGCCGCTGCACCAGGGCCTGGGCCCCGGAGGCGTTGTGCAGGGGCTGTCCGCTCCGGTCCAGCTCCGGCTGGAGGCAGCGGAAACCCAGCTCCCCGGCTTCCTGAAGGGCCTGGGAACCTCCCCCGGGAAGATAGGCCAGCCGGGTTTTGCCGCAGGCGGCCCGGAAGAGGGCGGCGTTGCCCGCCTCCAGCTGCTCCGCCACCGTTTGCTCCGGGTCGCCGGCGTCCGCCAGGATGCCGATGCTGTGCCCGCCGGCGCTCATGCGGCGAAGAAGCTCTCCCTGCCGCTCCATCTCCTCCGGCGTGAAGAAGAAGGCGGCCTTGACGCCATAGCTCTCCAGGGCGTCCAGCATGGCGGCGGAGGCGCTCCCCGCCGCAAAGCACAGGGCGATTTGCTTCCAGGCCAGCTCCGCCGCCGGGTCCTGGACCGGAGGGGAGGGCTGGGGCGGCTGAACCACGGGGGGAGTCGTGCTCTCCGGCCGGACCGCCTCCTCCTTGGCCCGGATATAGTCGGCGTAGACGGTGTTCAGCTGGTATTGGGCCGCATCGGCGTAGAGCTTGTCCGACACGTCGTATCCCGGCTGGCGGAGCCAGACCATGCTGCCCCGCTCCACCTCAATTACCGAGTAGACCAGGTCAAAGTACCGGGATACGGTGTAGGCGGGGACGAAGACCGTCCCGTTCCGCCGCACCGCTCCGGGATAATAGGCGTTGCCGTTGTTGTCCAGGGCGCAATTGGCGGAGAGGTTGAAGGTCAAAGACCGCCCGCCGCTGCCGCTGTATAAAACCACCCAGTCCTGACTGCTGTCCAGCACCTGGGAGACGTTCAGCGTCTCCCGGCCCGCGCCGGTGAAAATGGAGCTGGGCACGTATACATAGCCGCCGCTCCAAAAGGGCATGGTATTGTCCGAGAGGGGCAGAACATAGCTGCCCACGGCGGTGAAATAAACCCGTTCCGCCGCCCGGACGGGAGGGACCGCCAGCTGGACCGCCAGCAGCAGGCAGAAAAGCAGCGCCGCCGCCCGCCGTTTCATAGGCCGTCCCTCCTTTGTAGAATTCGGTAGAAAATAAACTGATTTTATCACACTCTGCCGGGGTTTGTAAAGGGCGGATTCGGTGCCGCGGCTTCAGCCCGGATAGGGCTCCACCGTCACGCCGGTGTAATAATGGGTCAGAATTTCCCGCCAGTCTGCGCCCTCCAGTGCCATTTGATTGGCTCCGTACTGGCTCAGGCCCACGCCGTGGCCGTAGCCGGTGACAAAGAAGGCCATCTTTCCCTCCTGCGCCTCCCAGGTAAAGCAGGCGGAGCGAAGTCCCAGGGCCGAGCGGACCTGGACGCCCTTGACCGTCACGCCGCCTACGCAGACCGTGGCCACGCTGCCCGCCCCGTCGGTGACGGCGGCGCTGAGCCAGCCTGCCATGCCGCCGGAGAGGTCCGCCGCCGGGAAGGCGGCCAGCAGCTTCTCTTTCAGCTCCGCCTCCGTGAATTCCATGCGGCTGTAATAATTGGGAATCCGGTCCCCCGCTTCCGGGGAGGAGACCGCCTGGAGATAGGGCAGGTCGTTGAGCCAGACCTCTCCCGCCGCCCGGGTCAGTCCCGCCGAGGAGGAGTGAAACACCGCCAGAATGGGTACGCCGCCGTAGAGCACCGTCTCGCCGTCGGTCTCCTTCACCGCCGCCTCCACCTTGTCCTCGTACGCGTCGGCCATCTCTCCCCAGTTGGCCCTGGCCCGCTCCTCGCTGATGTAGGCCTGACAGCAGGTATGGTCGGTGCAGATGTCCGCGTCCTCCCCGTGGTTCCCCCCGGACTGGAGCTTGTACAGCGTATAGGTCCTGGCCGCCGCTGCCTGGGCCTTCAGGGCCTCTAGTTCAAAGGAGGCGGGCATCTCCGCCCGAACCACCCCCACCAGATAGGTCCCCAGGTCCATCTCCAGAATCTCCCCCCTGTCCAGCACCCGGAGGGGCCGGGCGGCGTCCAGCTTTCCGCTGGCAAAGGGGGGCGGCGGCTCCGGTTCCGTCTCATCCACCGGCTCCTCCCGTCCGAAAAGGGTGGAGCGGAAGGGGACCACCACCACAAGCGGCAGCAAAAACAGCGCCGCCAGCAGCAATGCCGACACGGCGATGATCGGATTCATCGGGCTTCTTCTTCGTCTCATGGGGTTTCCTCCTTTGTGGCAGGCGGGGAACTCATCTTCCACCCTATGCGGCGGCGGCGCCAAACATGCCCGGCCCGCGCCGGAGAATGTTTCCGTTTATCCGGCAGGACCTCAACTGTGGGTAGTATCCGCCATAGTATATGCCGGAACGTAGCGGCTTATCGACAAAATTCCTGTGGTTTTTCCCCATGGCGCGCCGCAGGGAAATAGGGCTTGAAACCCCTTTGCGATTTCGCTATACTAGAATCTATCAAAGGGTTCAACAGAAAGGATGGATTTTATGAAGCCTTACGCTCAGCTCACCCCTGCGGAGCGCGCCGGGGAATACGCCCGCCTTCAGGCCGAATTTGACGCCCTGAAGGCCAAGGGCCTCAGCCTGAACATGGCCCGGGGCAAGCCCGGGAGACAGCAGCTGGACCTGGTCAGCGACATCTTCGGCGTGATGCAGAAGCCGGAGGACTTTGTCTCCGGCGGCCTCGACGTCCGGAATTACGGCGAGCTGGCCGGTCTCCCCGCCGCCAGGGCGCTCTTCGCGGACATTCTGGGCTGCCGGCCGGAGCAGGTCTTTGCAGGCGGCAACTCCAGCCTCCAGCTGATGTACGATACCATCGCCAAGGCCTATACCCATGGCCTGCTCCACAGTCCCCGGCCCTGGTGCAGGGAGGAAACGGTCAAGTGGCTCTGTCCCGCTCCCGGCTATGACCGGCATTTCAAGGTCACGGAGACCTTTGGCTTCCAGCTTCTTACCATCCCCATGACGGACAGCGGCCCCGATATGGACGCCGTGGAGGAGGCCGTTAAGGACCCCGCCGTCAAGGGTATCTGGTGCGTACCCAAATACTCCAACCCGGAGGGCGTCATCTACTCGGAAGAGACCATCCGCCGCCTGGCGGCCCTGACCCCCGCCGCGCCGGACTTCCTCATCATGTGGGACAACGCCTACTGCGTCCACGAGTTCGAGGGGGACTACGTGCCCTTCCCGGACATCCTGTCCATCTGCGCCGGGGCGGGACATCCCGACATGGTCTTTGAGTTTGCCTCCACCTCCAAAATCACCCTCCCCGGCGCGGGCGTGGCCTGCTTCGCCTGTTCCGAGGCCAACATGGCCCACATGGAAAAGCTCCTCACCCCCCAGGTCATCAGCTATGACAAGGTGAACCAGCAGCGCCACGTCCTCTATCTCCGGGACAAGGCCCACACCCTGGAGCTGATGAAAAAGCACGCTGCCGTCATGGGTCCCAAGTTCCGCTGCGTGGTGGACGTCCTGGACCGGGAGATCGCGCCTCTGGACATCGCCTCCTGGCGGCGGCCCAAGGGCGGGTATTTCGTCTCCTTCAACGCCATGCCCGGCACGGCGAAGCGGACCCTGGCTCTGTGTAAGGAGGCGGGGGTCACCATGACCAGCGCCGGGGCCACTTTCCCCTATGGAAAGGACCCCCAGGACAGCAACATCCGCATCGCCCCCTCTCTGCCTCCGGTGGAGGAGCTGGAGCAGGCCATGACCGTGTTCTGCGTCTGCCTGCGGATGGCCGCTTTGGAGAAACTGGGCGTATGAGATACTACGGCAGCGTATACCGCCCGCCCTCCGAGGCGCGGAGCCTTATTGTGCAGGTGACTTACGGATGCAGCCACAACACCTGCGCCTTTTGCAGCATGTATAAGGAGAAGCGCTTCGCCGTCCGGCCCATGGAAGAGGTGCTGGAGGACTTCCGGATAGCCCGGGAGGTTTACCACCATGTGGAAAAAGTCTTCCTGGCCGACGGGGACGCCCTGGTGAGGAAAGCGGCGGAGCTTTATACCATCCTGGATACGGTGCGGGAGCTCTTCCCGGAGTGCAGCCAGGTGACCAGCTACGCCTCCCCGGCGTCCATCCGGATTCGGACGGAGGAGGAGCTGCGGACCCTCCGGGCCAAGGGCCTGACCATGGTTTACATGGGCCTGGAGTCCGGCAGCGACGAGGTGCTGACCCTCATGCGCAAGGGCCACCCGGCGGCGGAAATCATCGAAATGGGGCAGAAGGTCCGCAAATGCGGCATCGCCCTCTCCGTCACGGCCATCACCGGTCTGGGCGGGCCGGAGCTGCTGGAGCGCCACGCCCTGGACACCGCCAGGGCCTTCAACGCCATGAATCCTGAGTACATCGGGATGCTGACGCTGATGGTGGAACCGGAGACGCCTCTTTACGACTGGGTCCATGGGGGGAAGTTCCAGCTTTTGACCCAGCCCCAGGTGCTGGAGGAGACCCGGCTGCTGGTGGAGAACCTGGACAGCCCCGGCAGCGTGTTCCGCATGAATCACGCCAGCAACTATCTGGTTCTGCGGGGGACGCTGAACCAGGACCGGGCCGCCATGCTGGCGGAGATCCAGCGGGCCGAACGGGACCTGACCCGTCTTCGTCCCGAGGCCTGGAGAGGTTTGTAGGAAGAAAGGACTCCCCGCCGGGGGCGCTCCGCGAGGAGGAGCTCCCCCAAGGGGGTACACAAGTGCCATTTTGGTTCCTGCGGGCGGCGCGGCTATGGCTGTGCCGCCTTTTTCCGTTGCCCTATGGGATGCCGCCGAAAAGAAGGTTCTGTAATCGCCGTGGACGGCAAGACCATTCACGGCAGTAAAAGGAATACCCAGAAAGCGTATCATGTAGTCAGTGCGTTTGCGGCGGTAAACCAGCTGGTACCGGGTGAGATCGTGACGGATGAAACGTCCAACGAGATCACGGCAGCGCCGGAACGTTTGGATTCTTTGAATATAGAGAACAGCATCATAACGGCGGACGCAATGAGCTGCCGGAAAGAAATTGTCAGGAAAATCAGGGAGAGTCAGGCGGATTATGTGATTGGCCAGAAGGGAAATCATCCGGCCCTGCTGGAGGATATTTCGCTCTATTCAACCTGAATGTTCTGCGTAAAACTGCTCTGGCTCTCTGCAAAAATACTGACTTGGGCCGCAGGCTCAGTATCCAGAAAAAGCGTTTTGCCGCTGCCTTGAACCCGCAGCGTCTTCCTGATATCCTTTTCCGCTAATTTCAAATGCGGTTGCCCTGGCCATCTTTCAACCAACACTTGTGTTTTCCGCCCGGAACTGCTATACTAATATAATCCATCGGTATGCTTACTTCTTCCAATCAAGGAGCGCCGCTATGAACAATAAGAAACTCTCCCGCCTGCTGGAGCCGAATCTGCAATTGTATTTCCTCTGCCTTCTGGCCTTCACCCTGGCCGCCGTCACCGTCAGTCCCCTGCTGGCCCTGGCGGAGGGCATGGCCACCGTGGCGCTGTACGCCTATTTTGTGCGGAGCAACAAAAAGCGCCGCCAGAGCGTCCTGCAGTATATTGACAACGTCACGGGTAATGTGGACACCGCCAGCAAGTCCACCCTCATCAACTCCCCCCTGCCCATTATGGTCTTCCGCCCCGACACCGGGGAGGTCATCTGGAGCAACGAGAACTTTCTCCAGCTGGCCGGAGTCCGGGAACACCTTTTTGAGATGAAGGTGGAGGACGCCGCGCCGGAGTTCCCTGTCCAGTGGCTGCTGGAGGGACGGCGGGAGTGCCTGGACCGGGTACGTATGAACAACCGCCAGTTCCGGGTGTACGGCAGTCTGGCCCGGGCCAAGGGCCGGAGCGGTGAACAGAATCTGGTGGCCACCACCTACTGGGTGGACACCACCGAGGTGGACCGCCTTCGCCGGGATTACGACGCGTCCCGTCTGGTGATCGGCATTTTGATGGTGGACAACTACGACGACCTGATGAACGCCTGCGCCGACAACCAGCGCAGCGCCGTGCTGGCCCAGATTGACGAGAAGCTCAACAGCTGGGCGGCGGTGGGCAGCGGCCTTTTGATCAAGACCGAGCGGGACCACTATCTCTTCCTGTTTGAGGAGCAGTATTACGACCACTTTGTGGAGGAGAAGTTCTCCGTGCTGGACGCCATCCGGGACATCAAGGTGGGGGAGGGGAGCCACCCCACCCTCTCCATCGGCCTGGGCCGGGAGGCGGATGGTATCCCGGCGCTGTACAAGAACGCCTCCCTCTCTTTGGAGATGGCCCTGAGCCGGGGAGGCGATCAGGCGGTGGTCCGGGGGAAAACGGACTTCGCCTTTTACGGCGGCCGGGCCAAAACCACGGAAAAGCGGACCAAGGTCAAGTCCCGGGTCATGGCCAATGCCCTGCGGGAGCTGCTGGCGGATTCGGCGGACATCTATATCATGGGCCACAGCTTCGCCGACATGGACGCCGTGGGCGCCGCCGTGGGCGTGTGCTGCGCCGCCCGGAAGCTGGGGCGGAGAGCCCAGATTGTCATTGACCTGGAGAAGAACGCTGCCCAGTCCGTGCTGGCCATGCTGCGGGACCTGCCGGAGTACGAGGACGTCTTCGTGAATCCGGCGGAGGCTTTCGTCAAGATGCGTTCCGGCACGCTGCTGGTGGTGGTGGACACCAACCGCCCGGACTTGGTGGAGAGTTCCCAGATTCTGGAGTCCAGCAGCCGGGTGGCGGTGATCGACCATCACCGCCGGGCCGCCAGCTATATTGAGAACGCCGCGTTCAGCTTTCACGAGCCCTACGCCTCCTCCGCCTCGGAGCTGGTAACGGAGCTGCTGCAATACCTCATCGAGCCCAGCAACCTCCTGCGGGAGGAGGCGGAAGCCCTGCTGGCCGGCATCGTGCTGGACACAAAGCACTTCACCCTCCGCACCGGAGGGCGGACCTTTGAGGCGGCGGCCTTCCTGCGCCGGGCGGGGGCCGACACGGCGGATGTGCAGCGCCTGTTCCAGGGGGACCTCAGCGGCATGGTCTCCAAGTATGACATCATCCGTCAGGCGGAACTCTACCGCCCCGACGTGGCGCTGTCCGTGGTGGGACAGGACGGCGTGGACCGGGTGGCCGCCGCCCAGGCCGCCGACGAGCTTTTGACGCTGAGGGGAGTCAAAGCCTCCTTCGTGGTGTACCGCAGCGGAGAGGATGTGCTGATGAGCGGCCGTTCCCTGGGGGAGATCAATGTTCAGGTGATCCTGGAGGCCCTGGGAGGCGGCGGCAACTCCGCCACCGCCGGCGGCCGGGTGGAGAAAGGGGACATTCTGGACGTCCGGAAGAAGCTGACGCAAGCCATCGACGCTTATTTTGAGAAGTAGGGAGGGAGCTTATGAAACGGTTTTGGAAAATCTACGGGGCGTGTTTGATGCTGGAGGGGCTGTTTCTGGTGCTGTGTATGGGCTGGCCCGCAGGCGGCATGCTGCTGCTGTGCCTTTTTCAGGGAAATCCCTTCCTTTCCTGGATGCTTTCCGCGTTGGCGCCGGCAATCCTCCTATGGGCCTGGACGGCTTGGAAGGAGCGGTCGCGCGCCTTGGGGACGCGGAGCGGGAATTTGGAAGACCAATTAAAAAGCGATAATACCTTCTACAAGAGGAATGAGCGATGAACGTGATTTTGCAGCAGGATGTAAAAGGCCAGATGATGGAGGTCTCCAAGGGCTATGCCCGGAACGTTCTCCTGCCCAGGAAGATCGCTGTTCCCGCCACTTTTGAGAAGTAGGGGGGCCGGCATATTGAAGTTTTTAAAGACCTACGCAGTGTGCCTGGTGGCTTCAGAGGTATTTCTGATTTGCGGCGGCTATATGCTGTTTGATTTCATAAGGCACCCCTTCCGCGCGTTTGCGGCCATCGCGTTTATACTGGCAGTCCTCATAACGGTGTGGCTGGCCCAGGAGGAGCGGATAGACGCTTTAGAAAAACGAGTCCGGGATCTGGGGGAACGAGTTTGGACCCTGGAAGACCCAGAACGATTAAATGATTCAGAAAATAAGGAGAATGACCAATGAAAGTGATTTTACAGCAGGACGTGAAGGGCCAGGGGAAAAAGGGCCAGATGGTGGAGGTCTCCGAGGGCTATGCCCGGAACTTCCTCCTGCCCAGGAAGATCGCTGTTCCCGCCACGGCGGACGCCATCAACACTATGAACCTGAAGGAAAAGGCCAAAAGGGCCGAGGAGGCCCGGCAGAAGGCCCTGGCGGAGGAGACCGCCGGGAAACTGAAAGAGTGCATGGTGAAGCTCACCGCCCGGGCGGGCAGCGGCGGCAAGCTCTTCGGCGCCGTTACCACCAAGGAGATTTCCGAGGGGCTTCAAAAGCAGTTCGGCATCGACATCCCCAAGCAGAAGCTGGTGCTGGAGGAGCCCATCAAGGCCTTCGGCAATTACCAGGTGAAGGCCCGGCTGGGCTATGAGGTGACGGCCACGGTCTATGTGTCCGTGTTTGAGGAAAAATAAGCCCGCCTGAGGCGGCGACTTTTGGAGGAGGGCGTTTTCATCATGGCCAACGAGGACTTGCTGCTGCGGCAGATGCCCCACAGTCTGGAGGGGGAGCAGGCGGTTCTGGGCTCCATGCTCATCGATCCGGACTGTGTGAAGGAAGTGATGGACAAGCTCCGCCCCGACGATTTCTACCTCCGGCAGAACCGGGAGATTTTCGAGACCGTTTACACCATGTTTTCCTACGCCCGGCCCATCGACGGAATCACCGTCTTTGAGGAGATGCGCAAGGCCGGACTCACCGACGACAACACCCGCTCCTACCTTGCCCAGCTGATGGAGATCACCCCCACCAGCGCCAACGTCATGGAGTACGCCGCCATTGTCCGGGACAAGGCGCTGCTTCGCTCCGTGGCCCAGGCGGCGGGGGAGATCACCGCCCTGGTGCAGGAGGGCGTGGGCGAGGCCGGGGAGATTCTGGAGGTCTCGGAGCAGAAGATTTACGCGATCCGCCGGGGACAAAGCGCCCAGGAGATGGTTCCGCTCCGGCAGGTCCTGCCCGACGTGCTGGACCGCCTCAGCGAGATGAGCGAGCATGAAAACCACCTCCCCGGTCTCTCCACCGGCCTCTCCGCCATCGACCAGAAGATCACGGGACTGAACCGGTCCGACCTCATCCTTCTGGCGGCCCGGCCCGGTATGGGAAAGACCTCTCTGGCTCTGAACGTGGCTCTGAACGTGGCCAAGGGGGAGGGGAAGACCGTGGCGGTGTTTTCCCTGGAAATGTCCCGGGAGCAGCTGGTGACCCGCCTCCTCTCCGCAGAGGCCCAGGTGGAGAACAACCGCCTGCGCACCGGCCTCCTCCGGGAGACGGACTGGGAGAAGATCGCCGGGGCGGCCACGGTGCTGAACCGGCTGGACATCCGCATTGACGACAACCCCCTCCTCTCCGTGGCGGACATGAACGCCAAGTGCCGCCGGCTGGAGAATCTGGCCCTGGTGGTGGTGGACTACCTCCAGCTGATGAGCTCCGCCGGAGGCAGCGGACGGGGCGGCGAGAACCGCCAGCAGGTGGTGTCCGACATGTCCCGCATGCTGAAGATCATGGCCAAGGAGCTGAACGTGCCGGTGATCTGCCTCAGCCAGCTCAGCCGTGCCAACGAGAAGCGGGACGACAAGCGGCCCATGCTTTCGGACCTCCGGGAGTCCGGCGCCATCGAGCAGGACGCAGACATTGTCATGTTTCTCTACCGGGATGATTATTACAATGAGGATTCGGAAAAGCATAATATAGCGGAATGTATCATCGCCAAGAACCGCCACGGCGAGACCGGCAAGGTGGAGCTGCGCTGGATGCCGGAGTACACCCAGTTCTTCACGCTGGACAAGCGCTATGACGGCGAGGACTGAATTGCTGGACCGCGCTCCCCAGCGGGTTCTGCCGGAGAGGGGAGAGCGGGTGCTCTGCGCCGTGTCCGGAGGGCTGGACTCCATGTGCCTGCTCCACATGTTGGACGCATGGTGCAGGCAGCGGGGAGGATGCCTGTCCGCCGCCCACTTCAACCACAAGCTCCGGGGGGAGGCGTCGGACCGGGACGAGGAATTTGTCCGGGAAATCTGCACCCGGTGGAACATCTCCCTGACCGTGGGAAGAGGCGGTGTCCGGGAACACGCGGAACAAGAAGGACTCTCCATAGAGGAGGCCGCCCGGAATCTGCGGTACGCCTTCCTGCGCCAGACGGCGAAGGAGACGGAATGTAAACGCCTTTACACCGCTCATCACGCGGACGACAACGCTGAAACCGTCTTGCTGAACCTGGTTCGGGGTACGGGGTTGAAAGGCCTGACCGGAATGGACTGGGAGCGGGAGGGAATCTGCCGCCCCCTGCTGCGCGTGACCCGGGAAGAGCTGGCGGCTTACGCCGCCCGTTGGGGCGTTTCCCATATTGAGGATGAGACCAACGCCGATCCGGAGGCCGCCGCCCGGAACTTTCTGCGGCTCCAGGTGATGCCGCTGCTGAAGGCGCTGAACCCCCGGGCAGTGGAGCACATCGGCCAAACCGCCGGACGGCTCCGGGGCGTGGACCGCTCGTTGGAGGCGGACGCCGCCGCCCGCACGGTCCGCGTGGAAGTTCAGGAGGGCCGGGTGACTCTCTCCATGGACGCCCTGGCCCAGGCTCCGGCGGCGGTGCGGCCCCGGATGCTGCTGCGGTTGTTCGACCTTTTGGGCGTGGGGCGGAAGGATGTTGGTGCGGTCCACCTGGAGGCCCTGATGGACCTGACCCGCTCCACGGCCTGGGGAAAGGAGGGGCGGCTGAGTCTGCCCCGCGGCGTCACCGCCCGGACCTGCCGCCGCTGGCTGATTCTGGAGACCCGGCCCCAGCGCCTGACGGAGGTCCAGCTGGTCCCGGGCCGTCCGCTTGAATGGGGGGAGTACACCCTGACCTTGTTGGACCACCCGGAGGACGGAGACGGCATCGCCTTCTTCTGGCGGGGAAGGCCGGGACAGAGTCCGGTGGTTACCGTGGGCCCCTGCCCGCCGGGGGAGCGGCTGGCCCTGTCCGGCGCCAGAGGAGCCCGGAGCGTGAAACGGCTGTGCCTGGACAGGCGCATTTCTTTGGAGGAGCGGGACCGTCTGCCCGCCGTTTACGTGGGGGGGAAGCTGGCCGCCGTGTGGCGGCTGGGTGTGGATGTTGCTTTTGCGCCGGAGGACGGATCGGGCTTCCGGTTTATAAAGGTCGAGAAACATATTATTGAGGAGGATGGACACGATGCGTAGTGAAATGGAGAAGGACATTCTGAAGGTATTGGTGACGGAGGAGCAGCTGAAAACCCGCGTGGCGGAGATGGGGGAGGAACTGTATGAGAAGTTCCAGGGGAAGAAGCCCCTGTTCCTGGGGGTTTTGAAGGGCAGCTTCGTCTTCATGACGGACCTGGTCCGGGCCTGCCAGCTCAAAAGCGACGTGGAGTTCATCGCCGTCAGCTCCTATGGGAACGCGACGGCCTCTTCCGGCCGGGTGAAGATCAACCACGACCTTCAGCAGGACATCACCGGGCGGCACCTGATTATTGTGGAGGACATTCTGGACTCCGGGAATACCCTGGCTTTCTTGAAGGAGTATTTTCTGACCAAGGGCGCGGAGTCCATCACCATTGTGACCCTTTTGGACAAGCCCGCCCGACGGGAGAAGGCCATTACCGCCGATCTCTGCGGCTTTACGGTGCCGGACGAGTTCGTGGTGGGCTACGGCCTGGACTATGCCCAGATGTACCGGAACGTGCCCTATATCGGCGTGCTGAAGCCGGAGGTCTACGCGGGCAAATAAGAGACCCAAGCGCCGCCCGCCCGGCGGCTTAAAGGAGGAATGCCATCGTGTCCAAGCAAAACCGAACCTCCAGCCTGAGCTTTTTGATGCTGGGGCTGGTGATTCTGCTGTGTCTCAGCTGGATCTGGCAGATGAACAGCCAGAGCGAGCGGCTGGATTTCTCGCAGGTGGAGCAGCTCTTCCGGCAGGAGAAGGTGGAGTCCTTCACCATCCGGGACAACACGCTGCTGATGACGCTGCGGGGGGAGCCGGAGGGGCGGAATACCCTGCGGTATGAGCTCTATGACTTCGACCTGTTTTATGACAGTCTGGGTCAGCTGGTGGAGGAGCAGGCCGCCAGGGGCGTCATCACCTCCTATGACTATCAGCAGGATCACTCCACCAACTGGCTGGAGCTGCTGCTGCCCTGGGTTTTGATGGCGGCGCTGCTTTGCGGCATGTGGTATTTCCTGATGCTTCGGAACCAGGGCGGCGGCATGGGGGCCGACCGTATGGCGAGATTCGGTTCCGCCCGGACCAGGACGCTGTCGGAAAAGGACCGGAAGGTCCGCTTTGAGGATGTGGCCGGAGCGGACGAGGAGAAGGAGGAGCTTCAGGAGATCGTGGAGTTTCTCCGGGACCCCCGGCGGTTTATCGGACTGGGAGCGCGGATTCCCAAGGGCGTGCTGCTGGTGGGCCCCCCGGGCACCGGCAAGACGCTGCTGGCCAAGGCTGTGGCCGGAGAGGCGGGCGTGGGCTTCCTCTCCATCTCCGGGTCCGACTTTGTGGAGCTCTATGTGGGCGTGGGCGCCAGCCGGGTGCGGGACCTCTTCGACCAGGCGAAGAAAACCTCGCCCGCTATTGTGTTCATTGACGAGATCGACGCTGTGGGCCGCCAGCGGGGCGCCGGCGTGGGCGGCGGCCACGACGAGCGGGAGCAGACTCTGAACCAGCTCCTGGTGGAGATGGACGGCTTTGCCGCCAACGAGGGTGTCGTGGTCCTGGCGGCGACAAACCGGGCGGACGTGCTGGACCCGGCGCTCCTGCGGCCGGGGCGGTTTGACCGGCAGATCTATGTGGGTCTCCCCGACATCAAGGGCCGGGAGGAGATCCTGAAGATTCACGTCAAGGGCAAGCCCCTCTCTGAGGATGTGGACCTGCGGCAGCTGGCCCGGGGTACCGCCGGATTCACCGGGGCGGATTTGGAGAACCTGGTGAACGAGGGCGCCCTGCTGGCTGCCCGGCGGGACCGGGACTATATCACCATGGAAGACCTCCGGGAGGCGGAGATCAAGGTCCTGGCCGGTCCGGAGAAGCGGAGCCGGGTTATTTCCCAGCATGAACGGGAGCTGACGGCCTGGCATGAGGCGGGCCACGCCGTGGTGATGGAAACCCTGCCGGAGCACGACCCGGTGAACCAGATTACCATCGTTCCCAGAGGGCAGGCGGGAGGCATGACCATCGCCCTGCCGGAGGAGGACCGGACCTTCCTCTCCAAGCGCTATATGGAGGACCGGATTGTCGCCCTCCTGGGGGGACGGGTGGCGGAGAAGCTTTGCCTGGGGGACATCTCCACCGGGGCCAGCAACGACATCCAGCGGGCCACCTCCATTGCCCGGAAGATGGTGGCGGTGTACGGCATGAGCGAGACCATCGGCTCCGTCTCCTTTGAGGGGGGCCACGACGAGGTGTTCATCGGCCGGACCATGAGCCAGGGCCGGAGCTATTCCGAGGCCGTAGCCGCCCAGATTGACGAGGAGGTCCGCCGGGTGGTGGACGAGGCCTACCGCCGGTGCGAGGACATCCTGTCGGAAAAGCGGCAGGTGCTGGACGCTGTGGCGAAATACCTCCTGGAGAACGAGACCATGGAACGGGAGGCGTTTTTGAAGGTCTTCGGCAAAACGGAGGAGGGCTGAACGCAAACCCGGACAGGCGGTGGCCGTGTTCTGGGGCTTGACAGCGTGGTCCTGCGAAACGAGAAAACGGCCGGTCAGACATTCTGACCGGCCGTTTTTGGCCTATTGATACTCCGCAGTGAAGTGACCCTCCGCCCCGATGGTGAAGACCAGCGCCTGATGAGGCGGCGGGGCCAGGTGGGGAAGCTGGGGACAATCGGAGAAGTACAGCGCCGCGCCGTTGTCCGCCAGCAGCCGGAGCAGCTCCGGATGAGCGCTTTGGTAACGCCGGTCGCTGGAGGCGCAGCAGATTACGGCCTTGGGACGGACGGCACGGATAAGAGCGGCGTCCGCCCCGTCCCGCTGCCCGTGGTGGCCGACCTTGAAGAGATGGGCTGGCAGGTCCTCCGGGGCGATTTCCCCGTAGCCCAAACGGTTGGTGTCCCCCGGCAGCAGAATGCGGGTGCCCCGGTAATCCAGCAGCAGGATGGCGCTATAATTGTTCATGGCTCCATCCAGGGCGCTGAGCTTTTGCCGGAAGGTCTCTCGCTCCTCCTCACGGTTCAGGTCCGCGAAGAGGGCCGCCAGCTCCACCGCCCTGGTTTGGGAGGGCCCCAGGCAGCGAATGGTCAGCCCAGGACAGGGGCGAATCTCCCATCCGGCGGAGAGGGATTGCAGCGTGCCGCCCCGGGCCTCAACTTCGCCGCAGAGGGTTTGGTAGTCGTTAATGGACCGGCGGAACTTATCCTGGGAGACAGTGGCCTCCGCCAGAGGGGGCAGGGTGCGAAGAGAGCGGTAAAAGTCCGGCGGCAGGGTCTGCCAGAGTTCCTTAGGCGGCCAGCGCCCCGGCAAGGGGACTAGACCGCAGAGATGGTCCTCGTGGATATGGGTGCTGGCCAACACGTCAATGTGGTCCAGCCTTCTGGCGAAGAGGTAGTCCGCCAGGGGAACGCGGCCTGTGGAGCGGTCCCGGTACTCCTCCGCTTCGCCGCTGCCGCCGTCAATCACCAGGATGAAGGCGCCGCCGGGGCGGGAGGGGTTCGGACATTCCAGCAATATGGCTTCGCCATAGCCCACGTTCACAAATGTCAGTTTCATATTCTCCATACGCTACTGAATGGCCCGCTTGATATAGAAGCTGGAGAGGACCAGCACCAGCAGGGTCATGACAATGGCGCCGGCGCTGCCAAAGCCGAAGTCCAGGGACTTGATGCCGTAGTTATAGAGATACTGGGTAATCGTCGAGGTGGTGTTGGCCGGGCCGCCGCCGGTGAGGACGTTGACCTTCTCGAAAAGGCGGAAGGTATCGATGGTCCGCAGCAGGGCGCAGAGGGCCAGGCTGTTTTTGATATTGGGAACGGTGACAAACCAGAACTGCTGGAGCGTACCCGCCCCGTCGATTCGGGCGGCCTCGTACTGCCCTTCCGGCACGGACTGGAGGGAGGCGTAGAGCAGCAGGAATACGAAGGGCACGTTTTGCCACACGTCAATGAGCAGGATCATGCCGAAGGCCGTCTTGGTGTCCATGAACCAGTTGAACACCGGAAGGCCCAGGCCTGTGAGGAACTGATTGATGATGCCATAGTTGGAGGAGAGCATCATCCGCCAGCTCAGGGCCACCGTGACGGCGGGCAGCAGATAGGGCAGCAGCAGCAGGGTCCGCATAACCTTCTGTCCCCGTTTGAGACTGTGGATGAACACCGCCACCAGCAAGCCGAAGAACATCTCCAGCACCACGGCCAGGATGGTGAACTTCACGGTGTTCCAGACCGCCTGGCGGAAATAGGTGTGATTGAAGAGCTTGGCGTAGTTCGCCAGGGCGATGAAGGACGCCTTGTCCGCGCCCTTGAGATAGTTGTAATCGGTGAAGCTGTAGATCAGTGTGGAAATCAGGGGATAGGCGGTCATGACCAGGAGAATCAAGATGGTGGGAGACAGCATCCCCAGGCCAAACCGATTGGTGGAGCTCTGGGCGGTATTCAGTTTTTCGGGTCGGTTTTTCATCATAGCATAATCCTCACCAGTTTGAAGGATGGGGCGCTGTTTGGAGGGGCGGCCGGGACTTTGGTCCCGGCCGCCGGGCGGTTGGGGTGGAAAGAAGAGACTGCGGGAAAGGGGACGCCGCGGCTTAGCCGAGCAGAGCCTCCAGCTCTCCCTGCGCGTCGGCAAGACCCTGGTCGATGGTCTTCACGCCCTGGATGATGTTGTCCATCTCCGTGCCCAGAATGTTGGTGAACTGGGTCCATTCGGCGATGACAGGACGGTAAACGCCGCTCTCCAGCGCCGCGCAGACGGTGGCGTACTGGGGATAGGTCTTCAGAACATCCTCGTTCAGCAAGCTGGAGTACCGGCAGGGCACGCCGCCCACGTCGATGGACGCCAGCTGGACCTCGGGGCTCATCACGTACTCCAGCAGGGCCTTGGCCAGGTCTTTGTGGGGGGCGTTGGCGGGGATGCCGATGCACCACACGCCGTACATGGAGGTGTTCTTGGAGGAGTCGCTGTCATCCAGCTTGGTGGGAATGACGGTGTAGCTGGCGTTGGTGTCGGCGGAGGGGACGTACCAGCCGGGCCAGGCCTGACCCAGGGCGGCGGTGCCGCCGTCGATGGCGGCGACGATGTCGTCCTTATCCATGGTGCCGCCCAAGGCGTACAGGTCCAGATACTCCTGCATGGCGGCCTTGAACTCCGGCGTGTTGACGGTGGGCTTGTTGTTCCCGTCCACTACCCAGCCGCCGTGGACCAGCAGGTGGGGGATGAAGTCGGAGACGATGTTGTCCGGGCTGCCGCCGCGGATCAGGAAGCCGGTCTTGCCGGCGGCGTTGGTCTTCTGGGCGATGTCCATCAGGTCGGCAAAGGTCTCGATCTGCTCCGGCTCATAGCCCGCGTCGGCGATGAGCTGCTTGTTGTACATCATGACGGTGACGTTGCCGAAGAAGGGGGCCAGATAGATGCTGCCGTCCACCATGCAGATGTCCGTGGTGGCGGAGATGATATCGTCGTCGAAGCTGTAGCCCATGTCGCTGAGGTTGGCCAGCACATTGCTCTCGGTGAACTCGGCCATCCAGGAGCCGTCCACCATGCACAGGTCATAGGCGCCCTCGGGGTTCACGGAGTCCAGGGCGATGCCGGTGTGCAGGTCGTCAAAGGACAGCTCCTGCACCTCGATGGTGACGTTGTTTTCCTTCTCGAAGGCGGGAAGGGCGGCCTTCAGGGCGTCGGCATAGGTGCCGCCCCGCAGGATGAGGGTCATCTTGGTGGGACTGCCGGAGCTGCTTCCGGCGTCGGACCCGCCGGAGGAACCGGAATCGCCGGAGCTGCCGGAATCGCCGGAGCTGCCGGAACCGCCTCCGCAGGCGGCCAGGGACAGGACCATGACCAAGGTCAGGATCAGCGCAAATACCTTTTTCATTTCTTTTCCTCCTAATCTTGTTCGCGTTGGGTGGCTGGATGATTTTGTTACTCTTTGACAGCGCCGCTTGAAAGTCCGGAGATCAAGTAGTTCTGCGCAAAGATCACAAACAGGGTGATGGGAATGACAGAGATCACGCCGCCGGCGGCCACCAGACCGAAGTTGGTGAGGTTATCCTCCGTGTTCAGCAGGGACAGCGCCAGGGGCACCGTGTTGTTGGAAGGGGTTCGGGTGAAGATGACGGTGTAGGTATACTCGTTCCACGCGTACATGAAAGAGAGCATGGCCACCGCCGCGATGCCCGGGGCCACCAGGGGCAGGACGATGCGCACAAAGAGCTGCCACTCCGTGGCCCCGTCCACCTTGGCGCTCTCCTCCACCTCCTCGGGCAGGTCCTGGAAGAAGCTGATGAGGAACCAGATGATCAGCGGGACATTGATGAGCACACAGGCCAGAGTAACGGGGAGCTTGGTGTTCAGAATGCCCACCTTGCTGAACATGGTATACAGCGGAATGGTAAAGGCCACCGGAGGCAGGACCCGGACCAGGAGAATCCAATAGGTCATGGGCTGCTTGATGCGGAAGCGGAAGCGGCGGCGGGCGATGGCATAGGCCGCGCAGATGCCCACGGCCAGGGACAGCACCAGGGAGCTCAGAGTAGTCTGAAGACTGTTGACAATGGCCTGACCAAAGCCCCGGCTGACAAACAGGGCCAGGAAATGTTCCATGGTCAGGGAGTGGGGGATGATGGAGATGTGCCCCGTCATCTCGCTGGTGGGCCGGATGGCCATGGCCACCAGCCAATAGATGGGAAACAGGGCGATCAGCAGCAAAAAGGCGCAGACAACCGCTTTGGCCGCGGCCACTGCTTTTTTCTTCGTTTTCATGACGCTCCTCCTTGTGTTTCATGCACCGGCGGTTTCGAGGCAAATGAACGCATCTGTGCGGCGGGGATTTTCTCAGCTGGACCCCCGCACCCGGAGCTCGGCGGGGACCGTGGTGACCTGGGGGCACTCCTCTCCGTTCAAAAGAGCGTGGAGGCGGTCCACCCCCAGCTCGCCGATGCGGCGGCAGTTGATGTGGACGGAGGTCAGCTCCGGTTCCACCATGCCGCAGATGGTGGAATCGTCAAAGCCCACTACGGCCACGTCTTCCGGCACCTTCAGTCCCAGACGGCGGGTGGCCTTCAGTGCGCCGGCGGCGATCACGTCGTTGGCGCCAAAGACGGCGGTGGGCCGGTCCGCCTGGCCCAGAAGGTCCAGGGCGGCCTGGGTGGCGCTTTCAATGGTGGGGTCGCACATGGCGATGTTCCGGGCGCCGGTATCCGCGCCATGCTCCCGCATGACATGGAGAAAGGCGTTGTACCGCTCCCCTACAATGTAGGGGGAGAAGCGGCCGGCAATCATGGCGATCCTCCGGTGCCCCCGATGGAGAAGGTGCTCCACCGCCAGACGGACGCCGCCGTACTCGTCGGACACCACGGAGGGAAGGTCGAAGCCGGGCATTCGGTTGTTTACCAGCACCACGGCGATGTGCTTGCTCTGGAATTCGGAGACCATCTCCGCCTGGGCGCTGCCCCCCAGGATGACCCCCTCCACTTGCTTGTTCTGAGCGGTGCCCGCCGCCTGGGCCCAATCCGCCGCCGTGGAGATCACCAGCTGCCGGTCCGACTGAATGGCGCGGCGCATGATGCTCTCGCAAATGCGGGCGTAAAACTCATCCAAAATAGTGGCGTCCTTCTTGCAGATCAGGAAGGCGATTTTGTCCGTCCGCTGCCGGGCCATGGCCCGGGCGATGGCGTTGGGGGAGTAGTGGAGAATTTCCGCCGCCTCGAAGACCTTTTGCCGTGTGGCGTCCCGGACCCGGGAGGGATCGGAAAAGGTGCGGGACACCGTGGCGATGGAGACACCGGAGAGACGGGAGACGTCATAGATGGTGGCGTTTATGGCGGGACCTCCTCTCGCACAAGGATGTAAACACTTACATTTGCGGCGGAATAATAAAGAAAACCAGCGGTTTTCGGTTTGGTTTCAGCTCTTTGTAGAATCAAGACTACCATATTGACGGGGAAAACGCAAGAGAAGAATGTCGTTTTTGGTTGATTCAACATTTTTTTCTTACTCATCTATGCAAGTTGCAACAAAATGAAAACGCTTACCAAGAAAATTCCCCATCAAACTACATTTTTCGCGGAAAAAGGAAAGAAAAATGTGAAAGCGCTTACCTCCTGCGGAGAGCGTATGCCGGAGAGACATTGAAAAATAGAGCAGGGAACCCGTCGGGCTCCCTGCTCCCCTTGAAGGTCGGTTTTTAAATCAATCCCTGGGACAGCATCACGTCGGCCACCTTCATAAAGCCGGCGATGTTGGCGCCCAGCACCAGGTCGCCGGGCTTGCCGCACTCCTCGGAGGCGGCGTAGATATTGTGGAAGATGTTGGTCATGATGGTCTTGAGGCGGCGGTCCACCTCCTCGAAGCTCCAGGCGTAGCGCATGGAGTTCTGGCTCATCTCCAGGCCGCTGGTGGCGACGCCTCCGGCGTTGGCGGCCTTGGCGGGGGCAAAGAGGATTCCGGCATTCTGGAATTCCTGAATGGCCTCCGGACGGCAGGGCATGTTAGCCCCCTCGGCCACGGCGATGGTTCCGTTCTTTGCGATGATCTTGGCGATGTCCCCGTCGATCTCGTTCTGCGTGGCGCAGGGCAGGGCGATGTCGCAGGGGACGCTCCAGATGCCCCGGAAGCCCTCGGTATAGGTACTGCCGGGAACCCGGTCCGCGTATTCCTTGATCCGGCCCCGGTGGCCCAGCTTGATGTCCTTCACCACGTCCAAGTCGATGCCCTTGGGGTCATGAATATAGCCGTTGGAGTCGCTGAGGGCCACGACCTTCGCCCCCAGCTCCGTGGCCTTCTGAGTGGCGAAGATGGCCACATTGCCGCTGCCGGAGATGACCACGGTCTTGCCCTGGAAGCTGTCGTTCTTCATTTTGGAGAGCATCTCTTGGGTCAGATAGCACAGGCCATAGCCCGTGGCCTCCGTGCGGACCAGAGAGCCGCCGAAGCTGAGGCCCTTGCCCGTGAGAACGCCGGCGGCGTAGGTCCCCCGGACCCGGCGGTACTGGCCGAAGAGGTAGCCGATCTCCCGGGCGCCCACGCCGATGTCCCCGGCGGGCACGTCCACGAACTGGCCGATGTGCCGCTGAAGCTCCGTCATAAAGCTCTGGCAGAAGCGCATAACCTCCTCGTCGCTCTTGCCCTTGGGGTCAAAGTCGCTGCCGCCCTTGGCGCCGCCCATGGGCAGGGTGGTGAGGCTGTTTTTCAAAATCTGCTCGAAGCCCAGGAACTTCAAAATGGAGAGGTTCACCGTGGGATGGAAGCGGAGGCCGCCTTTGTAGGGACCGATGGAGGAGCTGAACTGCACCCGGTAGCCCCGGTTCACATGAATCTTCCCGTGGTCGTCCACCCAGGGCACCCGGAAGCTGATGACCCGCTCCGGCTCCACAAAGGTCTCCACAATGCCCTTCTCCTCATACTCGGGGTGCCGGTCGATGATCTGGTCCAGGCTCTCCAGAAACTCCAGCACCGCCTGGTGAAATTCCTTCTGGTCCGGGTCTCTGGTGACCACCTGGGTGTAGACGCGCTGTAAATACTCGCTTTTCAACATAAAATCGCCCCTTTGTCCGGCTCTGTGCCGCCTCTCCTCAGTTTGCCCCAAACGGAAACGGATATGCCATTTTTTGGGAGTTTTGGCGAATGAAGCAGCCGGAGATTTTCCTGCCTATAGAATATAGGAAAACGAGGAGGTTGCACAAGAAATAAATTCCCTAAAATGCGGAGGAAATTTTCGCTGATTTAAAGCGAATATCACAAAACGCCCCCGGCGAAAGCCCGCCGGGGGCGTCTCTCAGAGATAAAAGCGGTGGCAGCCAATGGTCTGCCAATAAATCCGGCTGGAGTCGATCCAGGTTCCCTGGGACAGGGCGGGGGCAAAGAAATAGAGCGCGTCCCCCGCGGTATTCTCCCCGGACAGGGCCCGCCGGGCGGCCTCGCAGGACTGCTCCGTGGGCTGATTCGCCACGGCTCCGTTGGACACCGGCTCAAACTGAACGCCGTTTTCGTCGTCAAAGATAACCTCCGGGACGCTGTTGGGAAAGTCCCCGCTGGCCACCCGGTTCAAAACCACGTTGCCCACGGCGATCTGGCCTTCCAGCGCCTCACCGCCGCTTTCGGCGTGGATGATGCGGGCGAGCCAATAGTAATCCATGGCGTCGTGCTCCGCGCCGGGGGAGGTCACCGCCGCGCCGTCCAGCCAGGGGTCCCAGGCGGCGCTTCCGCCCAGGGCCTCCGCCGTGAGGCGCAGGGGCACATAGGTCCGGCCCTCCACCACGTCCACCACGCAGGGATAGCGCGTGCCGTTGATGGTCAGAACATTGCGGCCAGGATCCGCCGACAGGGAGGCGTCCTCCGAGACGGCCCGGGCGGCGCTGCCGTCCCACCAGACTGTCCAGTCCCCCATTGTCTCCAGCAGCTCCCGGAGGGGAGCGTAGGTGGTGCCTTCCTCCACGTAGGCGGAGGATTTCAGAAGTTCACCGTCCACCTGGACGGCGGCGGGCCGGGCGGCCTGGACGGGGAAGCACAGGGCCGCGGCGGCGAGAAGTCCGCATAAGAGCTTGCGTTTCATAATGTTTCCTTTCTTGTGTGGAGTTCAAAGATAAGGATACCGGAAACGCAGGCGGGGAGCAACCCTCAAAACCTGGAGGGAGAGGAAGAATTTGGAAACAGGGCGGGGAGCCGTCGTTTCCGGCTCCCCGCTGATCGGTTTATTTGGAGTGCGCCCGCAGGCGGAGCTGTTCCTCCGTGACGGTATAGGCCTTCTCCGCCCAGCGGTCCAGGGGGCGGTCCACCGGCAGGGGTTTGCCCCGCCGGGCGTAGATGGCGGCGGCCACAGTCTCCAGCAGCTTGGGGTTTTTCACCAGCAGCGGGCCGGTGAGCTGGGAGGCGAAGACGTTCTTCCAGTGGAAGCCCTCCGGTCCCCGTTCCTTCTCGTTGCCAAACCCCAGGTCCAGCGCCGTCAGAAGGGGCGTCTCCACCCCGGCGGCGGCGCCGCACTTGTTCATAAAGCCCACCACCGCCTCGGGATAGAGGTCCGTATGACCGTAGACGTCCCCCACGATACGGCGCTTGTCGTGCTTCGTGGTGAAGGAGGCCAGGCCCAGACCCTCGTAAGAGCTGCCGTCCGCCTCCTGGACGGTTTTGCCGATGAGGTCCATGGCCGTCCCGGCGAAGAGCATGGCGGCGTTGTCCTGGGCGGCGGCCTTCAGCTGCCCGGCGTAACGGGCGAAGTCCTCCATGGCGGCCCGGGCGGCCCGTTCGGTGCCCGCGCCCATGTAGAAGAAGTCTCCCTTGGAAATGTCCGTTCCGCCGCCGGGGAGGACCGGCTCCACAGTGACATCGCAGTCCAGGTGTTCCAAATAGCGTTTCAGAGCCAGCACGTTGGCCCGGCTGCCGTAAAGGTTCATCAGGTCCGGGTAGAAGTGGATGATCCGTACGTCCATGCCTCACGCCTCCTTTTCCACGCGGCTGAGAATCTTGTCCCGGTCGGAGAAGCAGGTGACCACGAACAGCTCCTCGTCCCCGTTGTTTTTCAGCTCGGAAGCCGCTGCGGCGATGTCCGGCTGGACAGACCAGTTTTCAAGCTCCGTATAGGAGAAGCGCTCCGCCAGGTCGTTGCAGTACCGGCCCGCCAGCACCACCCGTTTCACGTGGGGGGCGCGGAGCTGGTCGAAATCAATGTCCCAGAGCCAGCTGGTCTCGCTGGTGAAATACTTCCGGCTCACCGCGTCCACAATGACCAGCACCGCGCAGTCCTGTTCCGATGCGGCGATGTAGCGGAGGTTGGTATCGTAGGCAATGGAGTTTTCGTGCTTGCTGGTCAGCAGGGTCCCGTGGTGGGCCCCCAGGCGGAAGGTCTGCATCCGGCCGTTTTTCAGCAGGTAGTTGCTCAGGACGGAGGCGGCGGTCTCCTGGCTTACGCCGCACTCCCGGCAGGCCGCGTAGGCCGCCAGAATGTTGTAGATGTTATAGATGCTGCGGAAGGCCAGGGCGATGCGGACGCTGCCGTCGACAGTGACAGAGGCGTCCTCCAGGTCCACCGCTGTAACCGCATAGTCCGCAGCGGGTTTCCGGTGGCCGCACTTCGTGCAACGGTAAGCGCCGATGTGGTTGTAGTGGACGTAGTCATACTCCATAGGGGCGTGGCACAGGGGACAGTAGGTCCCGTCGTGATAAACCCCGGCAGGGGCGTCCGTGGAGACGGAGCAGCGGTCCAGGCCGAACCATTTGACATGGTCATGCCCCTGGGCGAAGCAGGAGGACAGGGGATCGTCAGCGTTCAAGATCAGCTCCGCCGACGGATGGAGGGCGGGGAGGATGGAATCATAGACCCATTCCGGGTGTCCGTTCCGGGTGAGCTGGTCCCGGTAGAGGTTGGTGATGACAAATTCCGTGGGGTGGAAGAACCGGAAGGTATGGGCGGCGTAGCGCTCGTCGGACTCGATAAGGAGCACGTCGGCCTTCACCGTTCCGCCCAGAGTGGCGTGGGTCAGCACCAGGGTGGCGACGCCCTCGATCTGGTTGGAACCCTCCTCGTTGTAGACCACGGTCTTCCCGTCCGCCCGCAGAACGGCGGCGATCATCTCCACGGTGGAGGTCTTGCCGTTGGAGCCGGTGACGGCGACGATGTGCGCAGGCAGCTTCACCCGCCGGAGGATGTCCGGGCAGATTTTCAGGGCGAATTTCCCCGGCATGGAGCTGCCCTTGCCCACCAGTTTGCCCACAAAGTGGCCCAGCTTGCAGACCGCGATAGCCAGAAATGTTCTCACCGTTTTCTTCTCTCCTCCTCAAAGTTCTCCCGCAGCTCCGCGAAGGCGCGGATGGGCGCGCCGTCGGCGTCCTGAATCTTCATGGGCAGGGCGAAGAACAAAAAGTCCTTCCGCCCTCGAACCTTTTTCAGGCACAGGCTCTCCAGAATCACGGCGCCGCTCTTCATCAAGGTGGTGTGCACCGTCCGGGGGCCGGTGAGCCGGTCGATGCTGGCGGCGTCGGTCCCCACGCCCTTCAGACCCCGGGAAACCAGATAGCGGGCCGCGGCCTCGTCGGGGACGGGGAAGGTGTCCTCCAGATAGTCCCCCGTGGCCCAGCGGTTTTCCCAGCCGGTGTAGAACAGGATGTAGTCCGCGCAGTAAATGGCCTCGTAGTTGGACTGGAGAAAGGCCTCCGTGATGACGGGACCCTCTCCGGACACGTCCAGCACCGTGGCCCGGCCGGAGAACTGGGACATGGGCATCTGGTCCAGACTCCGCCCGTCCCGCAGGAGGTGGGAGGGCGCGTCCATATGGGTGCCGGTGTGGGAGCAGAGGCTGAGGCTGGTGGTCCGGAACCCGTCCTTGGTCAGGGTGGCGGACTTGGTGAAGGCGGGGGCGGGGTCTCCGGGACAGATGGGAATCTCCGGGGTGATGGTATGGGTCATGTCAATCAGCATGGGAAGCGCTTCCTTTCTTGTTAGTGTGGACAGATTTTAAAAATGCCAAACAGGCTTTTTGATTTGAACCGGAGGGCGCGCCGAAGGATGTCCCGCAGAAAAGAACCGGCGGCTACCGGTGGGTTTCCAGATAGATCATCAGCGCGGCCACATCCGCCGGGGACACCCCGGAGATGCGGGAGGCCTGCCCCAGATCCAGGGGCCGGACGGCCGCCAGCTTTTCCCGGGCCTCCAGCCGGAGGCCCTGAAGCCCGGCGTAGTCCAAATCGGCCGGCAGGCGGTGGGAGGCCATTTTCTGAAAATCCTCCACCTGCTTTTCCTGGCGGCGGATATAGCCCTCGTACTTCACGGAGATTTCCACCTGCTCCCGCACATCCGGCGGGAGGTCCGGCCGCCCCGGGTCGAAGGGGGCCAGCTCGTCATAGTGAATCCGGGGCCTTCGCAGCAGCGCGTCCAGAGGACAGCCCCCGGTTGCGTCCGCCGTGTCCTTGGAGCGGAGGAAGTCCGCCAGCGCCGGCGAGGGAGAGGCTCCCGTGTGGCGGAGGCGCTTGATTTCCCGTTCCACCGCGGCGTATTTCTCCTCCACGGCCTGAAGGCGCTCCCGGGGCACCAGGCCGATGTCATACCCCCGTCTGGTCAGCCGCAGGTCCGCGTTGTCCTGGCGCAGAAGGAGACGGTACTCGCTTCGGGAGGTCATGATGCGGTAGGGCTCGTTGGTGCCCTTGGTCACCAGATCGTCAATCAGGGTTCCGATGTAGCTCTCCGCCCGGGAGAGAATAAACGGGTCCTGCCCCCGGAGCTTCCGGGCGGCGTTGACCCCCGCCATAAAGCCCTGAACCGCCGCCTCCTCATAGCCGGAGGAGCCGTTAAACTGCCCCGCGCCATACAGGCCGGGGACGGCCTTGACCTCCAGCGTGGGGCTGAGCGCCAGGGGGTCCACGCAGTCGTACTCAATGGCGTAGGCGGGCCGGGTCATGACGGCCCGGCGAAGGCCGGGGACGCTGTGGAGCATTTGAATCTGCACCTCCTCCGGCATGGAGGAGGAGAAGCCCTGAATGTAAAGCTCCTCGGTACCCAGCCCCATGGGCTCCACGAAGAGCTGGTGACGGAGCTTGTCCGGGAAGCGGACGATCTTCGTCTCAAAGGAGGGGCAGTAGCGGGGACCCACGCCCTCGATGAGGCCGGAGTACATGGGGGCCCGGTCCAGGTTTTCCTGGACGATGCGTTTGGTTTCCTCCGTGGTCCAGGTGAGATGGCAGACGGCCCGGTTCTCCGGCGGGGTCCTGGTGGAGTAGGAGAAGGGGATGGGGAGTTCGTCGCCGGTCTGAACCTCCATCTCGCCGAAGTCCACCGTCGCCGCGTGTACCCTGGGCGGCGTGCCGGTCTTGAAGCGGCGGAGGGGAAGCCCCAGGCGGCGCAGGGACTCCGTCAGCCGGGAGGCGGCGTGCATGCCGTCGGGGCCGGAGTCCTCCACCCACTCGCCCACGATGGTCCGGCCCGATAAGTAGGTGCCCGTGGCCAGGATGACGGCCCGGGCCGCAAACACCGCCCCGGTGGCCAGGACCACGGCGGAGACCGCGCCGTTATCCGTGCGGACCTCCACCACCTCCCCCTGGCGGACGGTGAGGTGTTCCTGCCGCTCCAGCGTGTACTTCATGCGGCCCTGGTATTTTTTCCGGTCCGCCTGGGCCCGGAGGGACCAGACGGCGGGGCCCTTGCCCTTGTTCAAAAGGCGGTACTGAATGCAGCACTCGTCGGCGGCCCTGGCCATTTCGCCCCCCAGGGCGTCCAGCTCCCGGACCAGGTGTCCCTTGCCGGTACCGCCGATGGCGGGGTTGCAGGGCATGTTGCCCACGGCGTCCAGGTTGATGGTGAAGACGGCGGTCTCCATTCCCAGGCGGGCGGCGGCCAGAGCCGCCTCTATGCCGGCGTGGCCGGCGCCGATGACGGCGATGTCATATGTTCCGGCGGGGAATTCTTGCATAGGTGCTCCTTTATTCCCCCTAAAGGGGGAGGCTTGGTCTCGCCCTGACGGGCGGGGGGATTTCAGCCATGAAGATGGCTGGTCCTTTACACCCCCTGTGTTCTCTTTTTCTTCCAGAAGAAAAAGAGAACACGGGCCGTGCACGGTCCAAAAGAGAAAAAGAAGTATGGGCCCTTCGGGCCTGTTTTTTTGCCCCTCTGCCGGCAGAACATCTTTGCAATGCTGACACTCCGGTAGGAGCTTGCATCATCTTGGTGGGGCCTGACCCCCTGGTCAGGCCATTCCTCCAGGTTTCCACCCACCTGCCAATAGAACTTACCCTCGGTGGGCATGCCGGTTTTCGGTCCGGCCCATGAGCCAATCTACGGAGACATCATAATAGTCGGCAATGCGCAGGAGCTTTTCGTACCGCGGCAGCGTACCCAGCTCCATGTCCTGGTAGCCCCGCATGGAAATGCCGATTTCCGCCGCAACGGCGGGCTGGGACATGTGCAGCTCTTTCCGAAGCATGCGGATTTTTTCAAAAAAGTCCATATTTCCCCCTTGGCAGAATGCAAGTAGTCGTGCTATCATAGAACTATACAATAATATGAGTGATCGGAGGGCTGAAAAATGACCGACATCCCCCAAATTGTAGAAGACCCCTACTATGAAACCGTCATGATTCCGGACCAAAAGGATTGGCCGGACTATCTGGGAAAGGACCCTCTGGTGGTTCACAGCCTCTATGCCTTCTGTTACGGCCTCCGGGCGGGCTTCCAGCTCTCCGGGGCACTGCGGGAAAAGGAGTTCATCCCCTCTGCAGAGTGACCACGGCCACCTCCGGCCGGTTGAACAGCCGAAAGGAGGGACCGGAGTTTCCAAGTCCCCGGGTGACGAACAGCGTGGAGCCGTTTTCTCTGTACAGCCCCGCCGTGTAGGAGGGGAAGAAGGTCCGGTCCGTGGACACCAGCCCGTCCGTGAAGGGCAGGCGGATCACCCCGCCGTGGCCGTGGCCCGAGATCACCAGGTCCGCCCCCAGCAGGCTGTACTGCTCCGGAAAGTAGTTGTTCCGGTGGGCCAGCAGCATCCAGAAGGTGTCCTTATAGGGGTAGGCGGCGCGGACCTCCTCCGCCAGAGCCTCCGGGGACTTCTGGTCCGCGTAGCCGTTGGGGTCGTCGATGCCCGCCAGGACGATGGCGTCCCCGTTTCGCTCCAGAGTCACAAATTGATTGGACAGCACCGTCACCCCCTGGTTCTCCAGGGTTTTTTTCAGTTCCGGCACGCCGCCGGCGGCCCACTCGTGGTTTCCGGTGACGTAGTAGGTGGGTGCGATGGACGAAAGACCCGCGGCGGTTTCCTCCGCATAGCCCTCGGGTATTTCCCGGAAGGCGTCCAGAAGGTCTCCCACCAGGAAAATATATTCCGGCTCCTGGGCCCGAACGGTCTCCAGGAGCGTTTGGTTGCCCTCTCCAAAGCGGGTGGAGTGCAGGTCCCCCAGAACCACCAGGCGGCAGCCGTCGAAGCCCTGGGGCAGGTCCTGAAAGAAGGGGGCGAAGGAGGCGGTTTGCAGAGCCGTGTTGTCCCAGTGGACGAAGAGGGCCGCCAAAATCCCCAGGGCCAGCAAAAACAGCAGCCGCCGTCCCCGCTTCCGCCGCCGGCCCGGTTTGGAACGCCTTTTCATAAACACCTCCGCGCCGGAGTACGGCGATGATACCTTATTTATAAAGTAGTATAGCATAACCAGTCTTTCTCTGACGAGAGGAAAAATACACAAAGAAAGAGAAAAGGATACAGAAAACTTCGTGCGCCATGCCGCGAAAAGGCCGATCTTAGGGCGGGGTGACGAATCTTGTCGGATGAGTTTTAGAAATTTTATGAAAAACAGAAAATTCCTCTTGCATTCTGGAACGCGGTGTGATATTCTATTAACAGAAATTCCAAGAAAGGAGACTACTGCTATGAGAATGTATGCGACTGCTTTGCCTGATGATTTGGACGACATGATCTTTCTGGATGAGCCTTGGACTCACAGCGAACGCTGAAAAACCGGAAGCCACGCCGTCGGCGTGGATTTTTCTTTTTCGCGTATCGGGCGAACGCCCGTTGACGATATGATCCCGGACTCGCCGCCGGATGGCGGCCGCCATATATTGCCTCACTGAACAGGAAAGAAAGACCGCGAAAACAGGACCCCCTCGGGGGTTCTTTTTCTTGGAAAAGGGGAGCCCGGCGGAGTGGCTTGAGGGGGCCCTGTCAAAAAAGCCGGTGAAAAATCGTGGATTTTATGGAAAAAAGTCGTGGCATTCCGGCAAAATTTATGGTATGCTGAAAGAGAAAAGAGGCCCCCGGAACGGACGGCTTTCGCTCTGGGCGCCGGTATGTGTGGATGCTAAGAGAGGGGGCGTCGTTATGCGGGAAAAGATGGCTGTGCTGCTGCTGGCACTGCTGCTGGCGGGCTGCGCCTCACCCTCCAAGACGGCGGAGGTTTCCGCTCCGGATTCCGCCGCCCCGTCGCCGCCGGTGGAGAAGATGAGCTCCTCCATGGTGGAGTCCGCGCCCCGCCCGCTGCTGGAGACGGAGATTGTGTCCGCCTATGAGCGGGCCCAGAGAATCTATGGCTGGTTTGACCTTGCGGCCCTGCCCACGTCGGAGGAGAGCGCCCTGGTGGACGGACGGCTCTACTACCGGGTAGAGGCGGACGGCATCGAGGACCTGGAGGACCTGCGGGCTTATTTGAAAAGCGTGTTCTCCCGGGAGCTGACGGAGCGGCTGCTGGAGGGGGAGGGCGTTCGCATTCAGTACCGGGATGTGGACGGCGTTCTCTATACCTCCGGAGGCCGCCGGAACCGGGACGCCGGAAAGGGCGCGGCGCAGATTGAGACGGAGCAGCTGGATGAGACCACCTATTGCGTCAATGTGATGGTGGATTTGCTGGACGAGGACGGCGCGGCCGTAGTGGGCCTGGGGAGCTGGTCCTTCCCCCTCGCCCTGGAGGAGGAGCGCTGGGTGTTTACGGATTTCCAGCTGGTGTATTAAAAAGATAATGGGATTCCCCCTGGACAAAAGTGTCCGGGGGGATTTTTTCGCAAACAGGTGCGTAGTTAAAAGAGGCGGGAGTGGCATGTGAACGCAAAAAATTACGCAAAAAATAATTTATTTGCGTAACCTTTTGCGAGCGCCTCCAATTCTTTTTACAGTAGCTGCCAAGATTGTTATAAAAATGTCAATTTTTGGAGCCGCAGCTGGGCAGTTTTACGAAAATTTTCCTGGATATTAAAGCGATATAACCAGATTTAGAGATAGATTTTTGTTAGAATATAAGAAATACAACGTTTGCGTAATAAAAATTAGAATATTCTATTGCAAAAATGTTCGGGCATGTTACAATAAGGCTACACAGTTCAACTGTGTGAGACCAGAAGAAGGAGAGAAAACTATGGAAAACTTGTTTTGGATCGGTTTCATAGGCGCCTTGGTCGCCGGACTTTTTGCCGTAATACAGGCAAAAAAAGTGCTTACTTACTCAGAAGGCAATGAAAAAATGCGAAAAATCGCGGCAAATATCCGCTCTGGCGCAAACGCTTACCTTAGACAGCAGTATACGACGGTGTTTAAGGTTTTCGTTGTCGTTTTCGTCATTCTCCTCATCCTCGCTTTTGCCACCAACGGCAAAATGCTCTCCAAGTTCACACCCTTTGCGTTTGTGACCGGCGGAATCTTCTCCATGCTGGCGGGCTTCATCGGCATGAAGATTGCCACCAACTCCAACGCCCGCACCGCCCAGGCCGCCTCCGAGAGCCTGAACAAGGGCCTGCGGGTGGCGTTCTCCTCCGGTTCTGTCATGGGCTTCACCGTGGTGGGGCTGGGTATGCTGGACATCACCATGTGGTTCTTCCTTCTGCGCTACGCCTTCGGCGTGAACGACCCCGTGGCCCTGGGCAACATCATGGTCATGAACGGCATGGGCGCCAGCTTCATGGCCCTCTTCGCCCGGGTGGGCGGCGGCATCTACACCAAGGCCGCCGACGTGGGCGCGGACCTGGTGGGCAAGGTGGAGGCCGGCATCCCCGAGGACGACCCCCGGAACCCCGCCACCATCGCCGACAACGTGGGCGACAACGTGGGCGACGTGGCCGGCATGGGCGCGGACTTGTACGAGTCCTATGTGGGCTCCATTCTGGCCACCTTCGCCCTGGGCGCTGTGGGCGGCTACGGCTGGAACGGCATGCTGCTGCCCGTGGCCCTGGCGGTCTGCGGCATCCTCTGCTCGATCATCGGTTCCTTCCTGGTGAAGACCAAGGAGAACGCGACCCAGGAGTCCCTGCTCAAGAGCCTGCGCACCGGCACCTACACCGCCGCCATCCTGGCCGCGGCTCTGGCGGCTCCCCTGACCTACTGGATTCTGGGAAGCTGGGGCGTCTATATCGCTATTCTCTGCGGCCTGATCGGCGGCTGCGCCATTGGCTACTTCACAGAGTACTACACCTCCGATACCTATAAGCCCACCCAGGAGCTGGCGGCTGCCTCCGAGACCGGCTCCGCCACCATCATTATCGGCGGCATCTCCCTGGGTCTCAAGTCCACCTTTGTCTCCATCGTCATCGTGGCCGCAGCCGTGCTGGTGAGCTACTTCTCCGCCGGAGGCTCCGTTCAGATCGTGGACGGCGCGGGCCACTTCACCGCCGCCTTCAACCAGGGGCTCTACGGCATCGGCATTGCCGGCGTAGGCATGCTCTCCACCCTGGGTATCACCCTGGCGACGGACGCTTACGGCCCCGTGGCCGACAACGCCGGCGGCATCGCCGAGATGAGCGGTCTGCCTGAGAAGGTCCGCCAGCGGACGGACGCCCTGGACTCCCTGGGCAACACCACCGCCGCCACCGGCAAGGGCTTCGCCATCGGTTCCGCCTCCCTCACCGCCCTGGCCCTGCTGGTCAGCTATGTCAACATCGTTCAGGAGAATACCGACGAGATTCTGAACTTCACCCTCACCAGCCCCACGGTTCTGGTCGGCCTTTTCATCGGAGCGATGCTGACCTTTGTCTTCACCGCCGCGACCATGAACGCCGTACAGAAGGCGGCGCAGTCCATCGTGGTGGAGGTTCGCCGCCAGTTTAAGGAAATTCCCGGCATCATGCAGTACAAGGCCGAGCCGGACTATGCCTCCTGCGTGGGCCTTTGCACCAAGGGTGCTCTCCGCGAGATGGTCTCTCCCGCCGTGCTGGCCATCGTGGTGCCCATCGTCACCGGATTGATTCTTGGACCCACCGGCGTGGTGGGACTGCTGGGCGGCGTGTCCGTCTCCGGCTTTGCCATGGCGGTGTTCATGTCCAACGCCGGCGGCGCCTGGGACAACGCCAAGAAGTACATCGAAACCGGCCACCACGGCGGCAAGGGCTCTGACCAGCACAAGGCGGCTGTAGTGGGCGATACCGTGGGCGATCCCTTCAAGGACACCTCCGGCCCCTCCCTGAACATCCTGATCAAGCTCTGCTCCACCGTGTCCATCGTGTTCTCCGGCCTGATTCTGGCCGTCAACCTGATGAGCTTCTTGTAAGCTCCCATATTGCGTTCACAGCTTCTTTTCTTCTTTTCCTTTCTAACCGGCGAGGCCCTCCGCAAAAAGCGGAGGGCCTCGCCGGTTTTGCGGGCTTTATGGGGATAGAGCCGCCTGCTCCAGTTCGTTCGGGTCCGGCAGGCGCATCATGGAGACTTCATAGGCCACCCGTTCCTCGGTTTCGCCGGATTCCGTCACCTTGTGGTATGTACGGCTTTGGACCCGGCCCTCCAGGGCCAGGGCATCCCCGACCCGGAGACGGCTGGCTTTCACCGCCAGCTGGCCCCAGGCGATAACCGGAAGATAGTCTGCCCGGCCATAGCGCCGGGGGACGGCAAGCATCAGGTCGCAAATGCTGCGTCCCAGGGGTGTCCGGCGGAATACCGGCGGCTTGCACAGCGCGCCGGAGAGGATGATCTGGTTGCAGGGCTCGTCCAGTCCCGTCTGGAGTTCCTGGGCGTACACCGTCAGCACCAGACGGCTGCCCACGCCGCTGCGGTTGTTGAAGGAGCGGAGCTGTCCCCGCACCCGGAGCAGCCGGCCTTCCGCCGCCTGGGCGGCCAGGGCTCCGGGCAGCAGCACCGGCAGCACGTCCACTTGGCCGCTGAGCCGGGGCACCTGGAGATATACGCGGTAAAATTGTGTGCCGTGGTTCTCGTGGGACCACTCCGGCTCTCCCAGGGCCAAGCCCTCCAGCAGCACTTCGTTTTTCGTCGTCATGTTGTCCACCTCTTCGGTCGTGATACCGAATTGTATGAGGGGGACCGGGGGGATAGAACCGGAAAAGGAGGCGCGGCAGTATGCCGCGCCTCCTGCAGGGGGAATCCGCTGTTCAGATTTTGATCAGTTGGTACTTCCGGCTTCCAAGTCCCAGCTTCTCCGCGTGCTCCAGGCAGGACTGCCAGTGGGTGTCCGGATGGGCTGCCTGGAAGACGTCGCCGCAGGTGCAGTCGAAGCCCTCGTCAAACAGCACGGAGCCCGGCATGGCGGGCTGGGAGACCACCGCGTCCGCGCAGGCCTGGTCCAGGGCCACGGGGTCGAAGGAGGCGAACATGCCCACGTCGGCGGCGATGGGCACGTCGTTTTCCCCGTGGCAGTCGCAGTTGGGGGAGATGTCCAGCACCAGGGAGACATGGAAGCAGGGCCGTCCGTCCACCACGGCCTTGGTGTACTCGGCGATTTTCCGGTTCAGGATGGTGGGGGCCTCGTCATAAAGGCAGTCGATGGCGTCCTTGGGGCAGACGGCCAGGCACCGGCCGCAGCCCACGCATTTGTCCGTACCGATGCTGGCCTTGCCGTCGGGGCCAAACTGGGGCGCGCCGTGGGCGCAGATTTTGGCGCAGGCCTTACAGCCAACACACTTTTTCTCCTTCACAAAGGGCTTGCCGGAGTTGTGCTGCTCCATCTTGCCCGCCCGGGAGCCGCAGCCCATGCCGATATTCTTCAGCGCGCCGCCCATGCCCGCCTGCTCGTGGCCCTTGAAGTGGGTGAGGCTAACGAAGACGTCGGCGTCCATGACGGCCCGGCCGATCTTGGCCTCCTGGACGTATTCGCCGCCCTCCACGGGGACGGAGACCTCGTCCGTGCCCTTCAAACCGTCGGCAATGATGACGTGGCAGCCGGTGGAGAAGGGGTTGAAGCCGTTGACATAGGCGGACTCCAGGTGGTCCAGGGCGTTCTTCCGCCCGCCCACGTACAGGGTGTTGCAGTCTGTCAGGAAGGGCTTGCCTCCCTGAGACTTCACCAGGTCCGCCACCGCCTTGGCCCAGTTGGGCCGGAGGTAGGCCAGGTTTCCCGGCTCGCCGAAGTGCATCTTAATGGCGACAAACTTATCCTCCATGTCGATGTCGCCGAAGCCGGCGGTCATCATCAGGCGGGCCAGCTTCTGGGGCAGATTCTCCCGCCAGCTGGGGCAGCGGAAGTCCGCAAAATAGACCTTGGACGTTTCAGACATGGTGTGATTTCTCCTTTTCCTCCCGGATTGGATCGGGACAATTGTTTGCTGAACAGTGTATCACATGGAGTGGGGTCCATGTCAAGCCCTTTCCTGGATTTGAGGCGGGAATGAAAAAAAAGCGTTTTGGCGGTTGTATTCACTTCCGGCTTGTGCTAAACTATAACGGATTATAATAAGATGGAAACATTCCCGCCGCATCCATTGTTTGGAGGATATTATATGAAGATCGTAGTTTTGGCCGGGGGCCTTTCTCCGGAGCGGGCGGTGTCCCTGGTGACGGGGACCGGCATCTGCCGCGCCCTGCGGGAGAGAGGGCACCGGGCCATCCTGGTGGATTTGTTCCTGGGAGTGGAGGAGGTCCCGGAGAATCCGGAGACCCTGTTTGACGCGGCGGACGGCCTGTGCCCCGACGCGCGGATTGAGACCGTGGCCCCGGACCTGGAGGCTGTCCGGCGGAGCCGGCGGGACCAGAGTCCCCGGGTGTTCGGGCCCAATGTGCTGGAGCTGTGCCAGCTGGCGGACATCGTGTTTTTGGGCCTCCATGGCCGGGACGGGGAGGACGGAAGGGTCCAGGCCGCCCTGGAGCTGCTGGGCGTGCCCTACACCGGGTCCGGGTATCTGGCCTCCGGCGTGGCTATGGATAAGGCGGTGGCCAAGCGGATTATGGACGCCGGAGGCATTCCCACGCCGAAGTGGGGCGCGCTGGAGTACGCCCCGGAGGAGGCGGAGCGCCTGGCCCGGGAGCTGTCCATGCCCTGTGTGATCAAATGCACCACCGGCGGGTCCTCTCTGGGGGTCTTTCTGCCGGAGGACCGGGAGGAGCTGCGGGAGGCCCTGATTCAAGTCCGGCAGTACGGCGGCAGGGTGATCTGGGAGGAGCGGATTTCCGGCCGGGAGCTGACGGTGGCGGTCCTGGGGGACCGGGCCCTCCCCGCTGTGGAGACCGTTCCCGCCGGGAAGGACTTTGATTACACCGCCAAGTATCAAAAGGGCGGCGCGGCGGAGACCTGCCCCGCGGACCTGACGGAGGCGGAGGCCGCCGCCGCCGGGGAACTTGCCCTCCGGGTTCACAAGGCCCTGGGGCTGGAGGTTTATTCCCGGACGGATATGATTCTGGACAAAGAGGGAACGCTCTGGTGCCTGGAGGCCAACACCCTGCCTGGGATGACCCCCACCAGCTTTGTGCCCCAGGAGGCCGCCGCCGTGGGCATGAGCTATGGAGAGCTGTGCGAGGAGATCGTCCGGCTGTCCCGCGGCCTGAAGCGGAGGGACTGAGCGCCGGATACATACCGCACAATCTATACAAATAATGATGAAGGCCCCCAGGGGCGCGAGGAGGACGATGGAATGGAGCCCATGACGGTTGGTCAGATCACTTCCGCCGTGGACGGCGTATGGCTGAATCCCAGTAAACAGGCCCCTGCTGTTACCGCAGTCTGCACGGACAGCCGCAGGCTGGAGCCCGGCTGTCTGTTTCTGCCCTGGGTGGGAGAGCGGTTCGACGGGCATGATTTTATAGACGCGGCCCTGGATGCCGGGGCTGCGGGGTGTCTTTGCGCCCGCCTGCCGGAGACCCTGCGAAGAGACAAATTTTACATCCAGGTGGCAGACACCCGGATTGCCCTCCGGGCCCTGGCCTCCGCCTACCGGGATCAGTTCCGCATTCCGGTCATTCAAATCACCGGCAGCGTGGGGAAGACCACGACCAAGGAGATGATCGCCGCCGTCCTGGGGGCGAAGTGGAAGGTCTGGAAGACGCCGGAGAACTACAACAACGACGTGGGAACGCCGCTGACTCTGCTGGGACTGACCCATGAGCATGAGGCGGCGGTGATTGAGACCGGCATGAACCACTTCGGCGAGATCGAGTACCTCACCGCCATGGTGAAGCCGGATATCGCCGTCATCTCCAACATCGGCGACGCGCACATCGAGCACCTGGGCAGCCGGGAGGGCATTTTAAAGGCCAAGTGTGAGATTTTCCAGCACCTGAAGAAGGACGGCCTGGTCATTCTCAACGGCGACGACGCGCTGCTGGACACCGTGGCGGTTCCCTTCCGGACCGTTCGCTGCGGCAAGTCCCAGCACTGCCAGGCCCAGATTACCGAGATTGCCGATTATGGCGTGGAGGGCGTCTGCTGTACCGTTGTTACGGAGAAGAGCCGCTACAGGCTGAATATCCCCGCCCCTGGGGAGCATATGGCCTATGCCGCCGCCATCGCGGCGGCGGCGGGGGAGGCTCTGGGGCTGAGCCGGGAGGAAATCGCCCGGGGAGCGGGGGCCTATGTCCCTGCGGGAAGCCGGATGCGGGTCCTTCGTCTGCCGGAGCGGCGGATGCTGCTGGACGACTGCTACAACGCGAACCCCCAGTCTGTGGCGGCGGCGCTGGAGATTCTGGCCCGGACGGAGTGCGGGAAACGGGTCGCTGTCCTGGGGGACATGGGAGAGCTGGGGAACCTGGAGAGCCGGGCGCACTACAACATGGGGGCCCTGGCGGCCATGCTGGGCATCGACATGGTGTTTGCCATCGGCAGCGGGGACCGGGCTGGGCGGATTGCCGACGGCGTGGCCCAGAGCGGCGGCTCCGTCCAGTATTGCCCCACGAAGGAGGAGGCCCTGGCGGAGCTCCGGCGCCAGCTGGAACCGGACACGGTAATGCTGGTGAAGGCCTCCCACGCCATGAGATTCGGCTGGCTGGTGGACCAATTGACGGCGGAGCATTGACAGCGAATCATGGGAGCAGGGAGGGCGCCGCAGGCGCTTTGCCCTCCGCTCCCTTACACGTTAAGGATTACAGGTTATGATAGAGATTCAAGTAAACTCCCTGGTCAAGTCTTTCGAGGTGGGCCGCAGCGTTTTGGACGGCCTGACTTTCCAGATTGACCAGGGGGAGCGGGTGGGTCTGCTGGGCCGCAACGGCGCGGGCAAGACCACCCTGTTTCGCATACTGACCCAGGAGCTGGAGGCCGATGAGGGACAGGTTACCATCGGCCAGGGGCGGCGGCTGGGGCTGATTTCCCAGATTCCCGTCTACCCGGCGGGCTACACGGTGGAGGACGTTCTCCGTTCCGCCTTCCAGCGCCTGGAGGGGCTGGCGGGGGAGATGGAGACCCTGGCCGGCCGCATGGCGGCGGGGGAGAGCGATCCCGCCCTGCTGCGGCGCTACGGGGCCCTCAGCGAACGATTTGAGGTGTTTGGCGGCTATGACACGGACGTAGCGGTCAACAAGATTGCGAACGGCCTCTCCATCTCCCAGGAGCAGAGGGGGCAGCTGTTTGACAGCCTCTCCGGCGGAGAGAAGACCCGGGTGAACCTGGGGCGGCTCATCCTGGAGGATACGGACATTTTACTGCTGGACGAGCCCACGAACCACCTGGACCTCCACGCCACCGAGTGGCTGGAGGAGTATATCCGGGGCTTTCGGGGCACCGTCGTGGCCATCTCCCACGACCGCTATTTCCTGGACCGGGTGGTGACCCGGGTCATTGAGATCGAGAACGGGAAGGCGGAGTTTTACAGTGGGAACTACAGCTTTTACGCTGTGGAGAAGGAGCGCCGCTATCAGGAGCGGCTGAAACAGTATCAGAAGGAGCAGGCGAAGATTCAGCAGCTGGAGAAGGCGGCGGAGCAGCTGCGCGTCTGGGCCTTTATGGGCATGGACAAAACCTACCGCCGGGCGGTCAACATCGAGCGGCGGATTGAGCGCATGCGCACCACCGCCAAGCCCGCCAAAGCCCGAAAGATGGACGCCCGCTTCTCCACCGCCGAGTTCCATGGCGACGAGGTGCTGGGTATCCGGAACCTGGCCAAGTCCTATGGGGACAAACACCTCTTCGACGGCATCACTCTGAAGGTGGAGGGGGGCGAGCGGATCGCCCTCATCGGCGACAACGGCACGGGAAAGTCCACCCTCATCAAGATGATTATGGGAGAGCTGTACCCCGACGAGGGGCGGATCAAGCTGGGGCCCCAGACGAAGCCCGCCTATCTGCCCCAGATCATCCGCTTTGAGCACCCGGACTGGAATCTGGTGGAGAATATGATGGCGGCGAAGCGGGGCCTCTCGGCTCAGAGCGCCCGGAACCGCCTGGCGGCTTATGACTTCCGGGGGGAGGATGTGTTCAAGCCCGTCTCCGTTCTCTCCGGCGGAGAGCAGAGCCGCCTGCGCCTGTGCATGCTGATGGACGGAGAGGTCAACTTCCTCATCCTGGACGAGCCGACGAACCATTTGGACATCGCCTCCCGGGAGTGGATTGAGGAGGCGGTGGAGGGATATGACGGGACGCTGCTCTTCGTCAGTCACGACCGTTATTTCATCAACCGCTTTGCCACCCGAATCTGGGAGCTGGCGGACGAAACCATTACGGACTATCCCATGGGCTTTGCTCAGTACCGCCAGATGAAGGCCCAGGAGGAGGCGGCGAAACTGGAGCCGCCGCAGCCCCGGAAGGAGAAAGCAGAGCGCCCCGTCCGGGGAAACCGGGCCCAGCAGAACGCCAAGCGGCAGCTGACCATCTGCGAGCGGGACATTGCCCGGGCGGAGGAGCGGATCGCGGCTCTGTCTGCGGACATGGAAGCCGCCGCCTGCGACTATGAAAAGCTGACGGAGCTGACGGCGCAGCAGGAGGCCGCGCAGGGAGAGCTGGACGCCCTCTATGAAAAGTGGGAGCAGCTGACCCAGGAGGCCGGGGAGGCATGAAGCGCTCAGGGGACAAACGTATGTCAAAGAAAAACGGGATTCAATGGGCGGCCAACGGCGTTCTGGCGCTGCTGGGCCTGGGAGTGGCGGTGATTCCAAACGGGATGCGCTTCACCGGCTGGCTGCTGCTGGGAGCGGCGGCGGCCTGGACAGCGGGGCGGCTGCTCTGCCGCTGGGCGGAGCGGTCGCGGGCCGGGAGGGTCTGCAAGCGGCTCTTCTTCACGGGGCTGGCGCTGGGACTGGCGTGCCTGATTGCCATCGAGTTCGCCCTTCTCCGCCGGGGAGAGGCGGACAATTCCGCCCTGCCGGTGGACGCGGTCATCGTCCTGGGGGCCGGGGTCAACGGCGAGGAGCCGTCGGCCGCCCTGTGGAGCCGCATCCGGGCGGCGGAGGCCTATCTGGAAACCCATTCGGGGGTGCCGGTGGTTCTCTCCGGCGGCCAGGGCCCCGGGGAGGAGATTTCTGAGGCGGAGGCCATGCGCCGCTGCCTCCAGGGGCCGGACGGGGAGGAAGAAACCCGCTTCCTTCTGGAGGACCGCTCCACCAACACCGCCCAGAACTTCGCCTTTTCCAAGGAGCTGCTGGAGGAGTACGGCCTGGACACGGAGACGGCGGTGGTGGCCGTGGTGACCAACGATTTTCACTGTTTCCGCGCCCATATGATCGCCCAGAAGCAGGGACTGCACATCATCGACGTCCCGGCGGAGCTGCCCTGGTGGTGGCTTACCGCCAACTACTATTTGAGAGAGGCCTTTGCCGTGGTGAAGACGGCATTGTTCGACTGATACGAAGGAGATGAACGCCAAGTGGCATGGAACAATGTGCTGTGTGTGTACTACTCCCGGACGGGAAACACCCGGAAGGCCATGGAGGAGATTGCCAAATCCCTGGGAGCGGAGCTTGCGGAGCTGGAGGACAGCGTGGACCGCAGCGGCTGGGGCGGATGGCTGCGGTGCGGCGTGGACGCGATGCGCCGCACGCTGCCGCCGGTGAAGTGCGCGTCCCGCTTTCCGCTGACGGATTACCGGCTGGTGATTGTGGGCTCGCCGGTGTGGGCGGGCCGGTGCTGCTCCGTGGTGCGGAGCTTTTTGAAGCAGAATGGGAAGGATATCCGGAACGCGTCCTACGTGCTGACCCGGGGCTGTGAAGACAAGAATGAGGAGATTTTCGAGCAGATGGACCGCTATACCCCCTGCGGGCACCGGACGGCGGTGTCTCTGCGGGCCGGGTCCGTAGGCTATGCCTTCTGGCAGGAGGAGTTTCTGCGGCAGACCCAGGAATTTTTGCGGACGGCGGGAAGATGACGCGTTTCTTCCAAACCGGCTGGATTTTTGTCTAGGAGTGGCTCTATGCTGGAAAGACTAAAAGAAGTGGTTCTGCGGCAGGAGGACCTGGAGGCCCAGCTGTCGGACCCCGCCGTATACGCCGGGGACGGACGGCTGGCAGCCATCCGGCGGGAGCTGAAGGAGCTGACGCCGGTAGCGGAAGCCGCCCGGGCTCTGGAGGCGGCGGAGCGCCGCCGGGAGGAGGCGGAGGCCCTGCTCCGGGACCCGGAGCTGAAGTCCCTGGCCCAGGAGGAGCTGGCCGCCGCCAAGGCGGAGGCGGAGCGCCTTCGGGAGGAGCTGAAGCGCCTGCTTCTGCCCCGGGACCCCAACGATGACCGGAACGTCATCCTGGAAATCCGCGCCGGCGTGGGCGGCGAGGAGGCGGCTCTCTTCGCCGGGGAGCTTCTGCGGATGTACACCATGTACGCCCAGCGCCGGGGCTGGCGGACGGAGGTCCTCAGCGCCAACGAGACGGAGCTGGGGGGCGTGAAGGAGTGCGGCGTGCTGATCGAGGGGGAGGGTGTCTACTCCCGCTTGAAGTTTGAAAGCGGCGTCCATCAGGTGAAGCGGGTGCCGGAGACGGAGTCCAGCGGACGCATCCAGACCAGTACCGCCACCGTGGCCGTGATGCCGGAGGCGGAGGAGGTGGACGTGGAGATCGACCTCCGGGATTTGCAGATTGACACCTACCGCTCCTCTGGCGCGGGGGGTCAGCATGTGAACAAGACGGAGTCCGCGATCCGCATTACGCACCTGCCCACGGGCACGGTGGTGACCTGCCAGGACGAGCGGAGCCAGTATAAGAATAAGGATAAGGCTCTGCGGGTTCTCCGGTCTCGGCTCTATCAACAAGAGCGGGAGAAGCAGGACGCCGCCGCCGCGTCCCAGCGCCGGAGTCAGGTGGGCGGCGCGTGGCGCAGCGAGAAGGTGCGGACCTACCGCTTCCTGCAAAGTCAGGTGGTGGAACACCGAATTGGCCTGACGGTGTACCGGCTGAACGCCGTGCTGGACGGCGATTTGGATGAGATTGTGGACGCGCTGGCGGCGGCGGATCAGGCGGAGCGTCTGAAAGGCGGTGGGGAGTGAGCAAGATTGTGCGGCGTCTGGCCCGGGCGGCGGGCGCGGTTCTGACGGCGGTCCTGACCGGGCTGGAGACGCTGCTGGCCTGGAGCTGGCTGCGGGGGACGCTGTATGTGGCGCGGTACGGCAGAGCGGAGAATCCCTATGCCGCAGAGGACGCGGAAGTCGCGGGAATCTGCGCCCTGGTCCTTTTGCCGCTGTGCGTGGGAGCTCTGGCCTGGGCGGCGTATGAAATGGTTTTGTGGTGGAAAACGCGGGCGGTAGCCCGCCGGAAGAGATAGAGGCGAAGAACATGCAGACAATTTATTATGACTTGCGGGACACTAAGGGACAGCAGAAGGAGATCGAGGACAAGATTTCCGCTGCGGCCAAAATCCTTCGGGAAGGGGGTCTGGTGGGCATCCCCACAGAGACGGTTTACGGCCTGGGGGCCGACGGGACCAATCCCGCTGCTGTCCGGCGCATCTTTGAGGTGAAGGGGCGGCCCCAGGACAATCCCCTGATTCTTCATGTCACCGGAGCGCAGTGGCTGCCCCGGTACTGTGCGGATATCCCCCCGGTGGCCTATACCCTGGCGCGGAAGTTCTGGCCGGGCCCTCTGACCATGGTGCTCAAGCGCCAGCCCACCGTTCCCGATGAGACCACAGCGGGACTGGACACCGTAGGCGTCCGCTGTCCCAACCATCCCGTCACCCTGGCCATCATCCGGGAGGCGGGCATGGCCATCGCCGCCCCCAGCGCCAACACCTCCGGCCGCCCCAGCTGCACCACGGCCCAGGACGTGTTGGAGGACGTGGGAGACCGGGTGGACATGATCGTGGACGGAGGGCCCTGCATGGTGGGGGTGGAGTCCACCGTACTGGACCTGACTCGGGAGCCTCCCCGGCTTCTCCGGCCCGGCGGACTGCCGGTGGAGGACATCGAGCAGCTGATCGGCCACATTGATGTGGACCGGGCGGTGACGTCCTCCCTGCGGCCGGAGGAGCGTCCCGGCGCCCCGGGCATGAAATACCGCCATTATGCGCCCAAGGCATCGGTGACGGTGATCACCGGCGCGCCCCTAGCCTCCGCCAAGGAGATCGAGCGGCGGGTGGGGCCCACTTCCGGCGTCATCTGCTTCGACGAGTACGCCCACCTCTTTCCCAAGCAGCTGGTCCGCTCCCTGGGACCCAGCAGCGACAAGACTCTTCAGGCTCAGCGGGTATTTGAGGCGCTGCGGAGCTTTGACAGCAGCGAGGTGACGGAAATTTTCGCCCAGTGCCCGGATAACCGGGGCCTGGGGCTGGCCATCGGAAACCGGCTGAAAAAGGCGGCGGGCTTCCACGTCATTGACGCGGACAGCAAGCGGGTCATTCTGGGGCTCACCGGCGGCACCGGCGCGGGAAAGACCAGCGCCCTGAACGCCCTGCGGGACCTGGGGGGCTCGGTGATTGACTGTGACGCGGTGTATCACAAGATTCTCAACGGCAGCGACGAGTTTAAAAACGCCATCAACGAGAAATTCCCCGGTGTATTCAACGCCGCCGGGGAGCTGAACCGCCGGAAGCTGGGGGAGGAGGTTTTCGCCAAGCGGGACCGCCTGGACCAGCTCAACGCCATTGTGTTCCGCTTCCTGGTGCCGGTGCTGGAGCGTTTGGTGGAGTCCGTCGACGGACTCTGCGCCCTGGACGCCGTGAATCTCTTTGAGAGCGGGCTGGACCGCCTCTGCGACCGTACGATAGCCGTGACGGCCCCCACGGAGCTGCGGGTGAAGCGCATTATGGCCAGGGACGGCATCTCCGAGCAGTACGCCCGCCTGCGCATCAACGCCCAGAAGCAGGACGAGTACTACCGGGGAAAGTGCGACTGCGAGCTGAACAACGCCACTGAGTCCCCAGAGGAGTTCCGCAAGGAGTCCCATCTCTTCTTCGAGCGTCTGGTGGAGTCTATTATGGAGGAGAAGCGGCGCGGATAGAGGCTTCCCCCTGTGCGTTTGCCGCGAAGACCTCCCCGAAAGGGGAAGGTCCGCATACTGCGATGTTGTTTCATCATCAATAAGGAGGCAGGATTTTATGGAAAAATCCCCGTACAAGGAGCTGAAAGAGCAGCTTCTGTCCAGTAAGAAGAATGGCTATGATCTTCTCTCCGACGCCGGCAAGGCGGCCATGGAGGAGTACTGCGCCGGGTATAAGGCGTTTCTGGACGCGGGCAAGACAGAGCGGCTCTGCGCCGCCGAGGCCGTCCGCCTGGCGGAGGCCAGGGGCTACCGGCCTTACAGCGCCGGCATGGAGGTCAAGGCGGGAGACAAGGTCTACGTCTGCAACCGGGGTAAGGCGGTCATGCTGGCCCACATCGGTCAGAAGTCCATGGCCCAGGGTATCCAGCTGGCGGCGGCCCACATCGACTCGCCCCGTCTGGACCTGAAGCCCAATCCCCTTTACGAGGACAGCGAGCTGGCCTATTTCAAGACCCACTATTACGGCGGCATCCGCAAGTACCAGTGGGTGACGATTCCCCTGGCCCTCCACGGCGTGGCGGCGCTGAAGGACGGAAGGAAGGTGACGGTCCGTATCGGCGAGGATGAGGGAGAGCCCCGGCTGGTCATCACGGACCTCCTGCCGCACCTGGGAGCCGCCCAGAATAAAAAACCTTTGGCGGAGGCCATCCCCGGCGAGACGCTGAATCTGCTTTTGGGCAGCCGCCCCCTTCCCGGAGAGGAGGAATCCGGAAGGGTGAAGCTGGCGGTGATGCAGCTGCTTCATGAGAAGTACGGCATTGTGGAAGACGATTTGACCTCTGCCGAGCTGGAGGCCGTCCCGGCGGTAAAGGCCTGTGACATCGGCCTGGACCGCTCCCTCATCGGCGCTTACGGCCATGACGACCGGGTCTGCGCCTATGCCGCGCTGCGGGCCCTGCTGGACTTGGAGGATACGCCGGTGAAGACCGCCGTCTGCATTCTGGCGGACAAAGAGGAGATCGGCTCCGACGGCGTGACGGGGATGCAGTCCAGCGCCTTCGACACATTTGTGGAGGACCTCTGCGCCGTCCAGGGCACGACTTTGCGGACCTGTTTCGCCAACTCCTTCTGCCTCAGCGCCGATGTGACGGCGGCCTACGACCCCAATTTCGCCGACGTCTTTGATAAGCGCAACGGCGCTCAGCTGAACTATGGCGTGGGCCTTTGCAAGTACACGGGAGCCCGGGGGAAGTCCGGGGCCTCCGACGCTGACGCGGAAACTGTGGCCTATGTCCGGCGGCTCTTTGACGGGGCGGGGGTCATCTGGCAGATTTCCGAGCTTGGAAAGGTGGACGCCGGGGGCGGCGGCACCGTGGCCATGTATATGGCCAACCGGAACATCAACACCCTGGACGCCGGGGTGCCGGTGCTGAGCATGCACGCCCCCTTCGAGACGGTGGCGAAGCTGGACTGCTATGAGACCTATCGAGGCATGAAGGCGGTCTATCAGGCGGAAAACTGAGCAGAAGCAAGACGGGCTGTGCCAGTGCGGCACAGCCCGTTTCATCTTCTTTTTGCTTTACAGATTGTAGCTGACCTCGCAGCTGAGTTGATAGTCTTCCAGCCGCTCATAGGTAAAGCCGCCTTTTGTCTCCGCAAATTTCATTCTCCAGGAGACCACGCCGTCCATCCGGTTGTCCTCTTCCTCCTGCGCTTCGAAAACGGGCTCCGTCAGATCGCCGCTGGTGTCAGAGAAGCGGTAATCCTGATGCTCGCCCTCCCAGGGGATGATGTCGGCAAAAGCCTCGTCCCAGCGAAGGCGGGTGAACATATAGCCCGCGCCGGGTTTTTCCGGGTCGTCAAACCGGACGGAATAGCTGCACGCCTGAAAGAGGGGGAAGGGAACCTTGACGGTGAAGACCGCCTCATAAGAGGAGTAGATGTCCACTGTGACGCTTGCGGGATATACGCCGTCGCTGGTGAACTCACTGCCGTCCAGTCCCAAGGAATAGGCCTTGCCCTGGCCGGTGAGGGTCCGCAGGGGGCGAGCTTCTTCCTCCGGCTCCTGGAAAGGCTGCTCCAGCGGAATATCCGCCTCTTCCGGCGTCTGAAAATGTTCCGGCTGGCCGGTCTCGTTCAGACAGCGGTAAAGGAATGTGGCAATCTGCCCCCGGGTGCAGGCCTCGCCGGGAGAGAAGGTGGCCTCCGCAGTGCCGGAGGTAATGCCCTGCTCCACGGCCCAGGCCACGGCCTGGGCATAGTCCGCGCTGGGGGATACGTCGGTGAAAGCGCCGGGAGCGCTGGCGGCGGGGGACCCGGCATAGCGCCACAGGAAGCCCATGGCGGTGCCCCGGTCACAGGGCGCGGAGGGGTCGAAATAGAGAACGCCAGAGGCGGTTTTGCCCTCCAGAATGCCCGCCTCATAGGCCCAGCGGATGGCCTTCAGAAAGTCCGGGTTGAGGGAAGAGGAGGTGTCCGGGTTTTCCGTCTCCGCCTCGGGAGAGCCGGCGGCCCGCCATAGGAAGGTGAGAATCTGCCCCTGCGTGCAAAGCGCGTCGGGGGAGAAGGTATCCTCCGTGGTGCCGGTGGTGATGCCCCTCTCCACAGCCCAAGCGATGGGCGCGGCGTAATACAGTCCCTCGTCCACATCCGAGAAGGCGGAGACCGAACCCGTAAGCAGGGACAAAGACAGGATCAGGACGGCCAGAGTTCGTTTCATCTTGGGCACCTCGCTTTCAAATATTCTACGCCCTATTTTAAGATATTTTTCCTCGTCTGACAAGCCCTGTTTTGAAAAAACCAGAATTTGCATGAAAGAACGCTTTGCTAAAAGGTGCTTTTCCAATTGGTAATTTTCCGCTCCAGGTCGGATTTCACCTGCATATAGGAGTGGAAAGGAACAGGGAGGATTTCTCCGGTGATCAGCGTGACCTCATAGCGCCGGATGGAGATGACATACCGGGTGTTCACCGTGTAGCAGCGGTGTATGGGACAGAAGTCCTCCGGCAGGATGGCGTTGATCTCGTTGATGGACAGGTCGCACTGAATCAGTTTGTCCACGCAGAACAGCTCCGTCCGCCGGTTTTTGCTTTGGATGTAGAGAATCATGTGGGGCTGGACGAAAAGGGAGGTGTTCCTGCATGGAATGGACAGCCGCTTTTCCTGCCGCGCGTCCAGCAGCAGGTCCCGGATAAATTGATAGGCAGACAGTTCCATCACCGGGGCCTTCTCCTCCTCCGGAGAGGGATGGCAGGATTTAAAATGAGTCTGAAGCAGCACCAATTTGGTCTCCGTGCCGATAAGCTGGTACAGGAAGGTGTTCATGGCGGAGAATTCCCCCCGTTCCCTGCCGGGCACACCCACGTCCAGCTGAGAGACCACCGCGGAACAGCGGGGCGTGAGAGACAGGGGGAGATATTCCTCCGTATAGAGATAGCACGGAAGACGCGGGGTAATATTTTGAAAATAAGAGCGAATGGCGTCTCCGCCGATGATCAGACGGTCTCCGGTACCCATCCATATGCTCTTGGCGCAAAGGTGAGAGAGCCAGGGTTTCGGGTCGCCGGCATAGTAGCTTCTGGTAATTTGGCGGGTCAGTTCCACTGTATCTTCCAGCTTCGCTTTCATCGCACGCTCCCTCCTAATGACATGACGGCGTCGCTGATTGTTATATTTTTAGCATATTACATATAGCATATAGCAAAATGGAGAAAAACGCAAGAGAAAAGGAAGAAGATGTTATTTCAAGTGCGAATTTTTTTATATTAGGGGCAAAATGAAAGCCGGGAAAAGGGGGAGAACGAGAAAAGCGGGGCGGCTGCACCGTCCCGCTTGCGTCCGTTTTGGGAAATCAGGGTTTTACAGCGGCGTCCTTACGTCCCTCGTACAGGGCTTCCACCATTTCCACCCGATCGCTGAGCGCGGAAATCTGCCGGCGGAGTTCCAGATCCTCCTCCGTGGAGCTGCCGCCGTTTGGCTCCGCCGCTGCCGCCGCCTTCAATTTGGAATTCCGGGACATGAGAACGAGTGCGGCAAAGAGAAAACCAACGAACAGCGCGGCCATGAGGAACATGGCGCTAAAAACCCGGAAGTGGTGGTTCAAAAAGAACTGGTCGATCCGGCATCCCAGGTAACTGCAGAAAAAATACCATAGTCCCAGGATGAAATACGCGGAGAAAAATACCAGATTCAAAAGCACGACATAGGGATAACGAAGCCAGATTCGATTCGGCAGCCGGCAATGCTGCCGGAAGGCATTGGGACACGAGCCGCAATCCATTTGACGGCTGAAGTGACAGTGACAGGCCAGCGTGTAGTTGGTCAATTTGGAAATGAGATACATCAGCAGGAAAATGACATTCAGCAGAATGTGCCCCATCAGCAGACACACGGATAGATTCAGCGTCGGGAAATCAGGGTTTTGGTGCTTGTTGAAAATCAGGCTCAGATAGCAGCCCACTACCGCTACCACAATGGCGATGAACACGCCTAACGTAGTGAGCATGTTGGGAATAATGCCCTCGGCGGCGTGCTGGGCGTTCACAGTCTCGATCTTCAGCTGCGCCATTTTTTTCCGAAGGGTGTAGGCTGCTTCCGCGTATTGTTTTGACTGCTTCAGCGCTTCCTGTATATCTTCGTAGGATTCCTGTTCGGCCTCCATTCTGCGGGCCTCTATGGAGCGGGTTTCCTCCGGTTTTTCATTCAGCATCTGCCGGACTTTTTCCTGGAGCTCTGTCAGCGACCGGCGGCAAAAATTCTGAAATTCCGCATTGGACAGGAAGGCTTGAATGCCGGAGAAAGAAGCGGTATCTTCCAAGGAGCCGTCCCGGTGTTCCAAACGCTCCAGCATATCGCTTGCGAGACTGCAGTTGCGCCCGAATTCTTCCTGAATATGATTGCTGTTTAGGTCGCTCCAGATAATTTGATCTGCCAGGGATTGGCGCCCTTCGTAAATCTCATAGCTGAGGGTGAGGAAACGGTCTATGGTGGAAAACGGTTCTCCATTCAAATCCAGCCATGCGGCTCCCATCAAGCTCGTGAGCGCATTCGTATCCATTCTCTCTCTATCCTACCTTTTTATAAAACTGCGGCGTTATCCGGCCTGCGGCAGGGAGCGGTCGTTTGTCATGCTTTCTCGGGTAATTTCGGGGTCTTTGGTCTGGGCGGATTCCCTCCTCGCCTTAAGGTACGGAGTTGAATTCTTCGTAAGCTGGATGAGTTCCTCCGTGGATTTTTTCCCAAATTCCTCTAATGTGCGGTTCAGAATATCTCTCCGCGCGACAGAGGGGGGGACGAAATCGTCAGCCTCCCGGGAAAAGCGGTCTTTAATCAGACCAAAGCCGCGTTTGGCGGGAATACTCTTTATGCCGTCCACATAGGGACCACAGCGGCAGGCCCAGATTTTGTCTCTGAACAAACTGCGCTTGTGGGTTTTCAGCATAGCGCATTGACTCAAATACAAAAGCTTGTGAAGCTTCATAGAGTCCATATAATAGCGCGAGTCTTCCGTTTTTTCCGCCAGCTCAATGGACATGTTGACCATGTCCATTGCCGCGTCAATCGCAAAGCACATAACGGTTCGCCTCCTCTCTCCTTTTTGCAGGAATACCCTCTCTTCGATTCATGTTCTTCCTCCTGTCTCTATTCTAACACGAATTTGCCGGTTTAGCAAGCGGCTAAGTGAAAATCGTATATATTTCCGGGGCCGGGACTCTAAAAATTGTGGCAAGAGCGGAAAAAAGAAGAGGTGCTCAAGGAGATAAATTTCCCCAGATATAGCGTGTTTTTCCGGATGGTGCCTGGATAGAAAACGGTCTTTTGGAGTGAGGAGGCCCCACGCTATTTTACGCGCCGCCGTCTCTTAGAATGCGTGTCCGCCGGAGATATACCAGACCGGGCGAGAAAAACGGTTTTGCAGGGAAAGGAATTTTTCATGCATTTTTTGCCGACGGACAAAATAAAAAACGTCTCCATGTCCAAAGACAATTGGAGACGAAAAACAGCAGAAATGGGGGATGCTGATTGCTGTCCTCGGCGGGATTTACGGGCGGAGCCCCACCAGCTGTCTTTGGAAGGCAGGATTTATTATAGTGGGACTTCCGGAAAAAGTCAATCCCCCAAAGGGCTTTTGGCTCCGTTTTTTTCCAGTGAATTCCACCACGCCGGCAATGGCATGGGCGGCGGAGGACGTGAGGGCCCCGCGGCGCAGGGCGGAAGACTTCGGCGTTTCGCGCGAACGCACGGCAGGGCTTGAACCCTGCCGCACGTTTACATTCTCCCTCGTTCCTATTTTATACGCCCTGGAGCTCCTTGTCCAGCCAGGTGTCCGTGGGGGACAGGCGGACGGAGAAGGGCCGGGCGCTGTCCTCCGCGTACTTGCTCTGGTGGAATTTGAACAGCGTCTCCCCGTCCGGCATCCGGCAAACCACCTCGATCTTGCCCCGGGGGTGGCTCATGGCATAGCGCACCGCCTTGCCGATGCCGTTCAGGCGGGACTTGGCCTCGTCCACAATCCGCAGGCCGTCGGCCAGGGGAACCTGGAAGCGGCCCTTGACGCCGGTGACCGGGCGGCACTGGAAGATGTAGTAGGGCATGACTCCCAGCCGGGTCAGGCCGGAGAGAAGAGCGGCCAAGATCTCGCCGCTGTCGTTGACGCCCCGGGTCAAAACGGTCTGGTTCCGCACGGGGACGCCTCGCTCAATCATGGCCCGGATGGCCCGAGCCGCCTGCTCCGTCAGCTCTCTGGGGTGGTTGAAGTGGGTGACGAGGAAGAGGGCTTTCCGCTTTCCGTACTTTTCGAACAGGTCCAGGAATTCCTCGTCGCCGTAAATACGCTCCGGCAGCGTCACCGGCACCCGAGAGCCAAAGCGGATGAAGTCCAGGTGATCGATGGCGGTGAGTTCCCGGAGATAGCGTTCCAGAATATGGTTGGGATTCATAAAGGCGTCGCCTCCGGAGACCAGAACGTTGTTGATCTCCCGGTGTTCCGACACGTAGGCCACCGCCTCATCCACCCGTTTGTTCAGCTCCGCGTCGGAGAGGCCCACCATACGCTTGCGGAAGCAGTGGCGGCAGTACATGGCGCACTGATTGGTGGATAGCAGCAGGGCCGTCTGGGCGTATTTGTGCTGCAAGCCCTCGATCTTGGTGTTGTCCGCCTCGCCGCTGGTGTCCTGGGAACCCCCGGCCTCCAGCTCGGCCAGGGAGGGAACGCACATCCGGGCAATGGGGTCTTCCGGGTTCGTTGGGTCCACCAGGGACAGGTAATAGGGCGGAATCAGCATGGGATACCGCCGGATGACCTCGCTGTACCGGGCGGTTTCCTCCGGCGTCCATCCCAGGATGGGCGCCAGCTGTTCTGCGGTTCGGAATCCGTCTCTCCATTCGTTCTGCCAGCTCATATGCCGCTACCACCTTTCTAAAGATTGTAAAAAAAGCGCGAAAAGGCGCGGGCCCGGTCCTGACCATCCGGCTCCCGCGCTTTACATAAACGTTGTTCTTATCTCAATAAACAAGACCTCTCAAACGATGTTCATATAATATGCCGGACGGCCCTCCCGAGACTTGCGGCAGGTTCTTTGACCCTTGCCGCAAAATGGACTTTTATCTATTATAACCGAAAATGGAAATAAATACAAGCCCAATTTTGTACTAGCCGCCGAGAACGGTGAATTTGTCCCGGTTCGGACCAGGCGGGAGGGAGCTGCCGCTACCGCAGCAGCTGCCGCAGGTCCTCCGTGCCCCGCCGGCCATGGGTGCGCAGAGCCTGGGCGTCGGGGAGAATGGACTGGCGGGTGTCCTCCAGCAGGACCCCGGCGGCGGAGGGGTCCCGCACCGGATTTCCGAAATACCTCTGGGCGCGGAAAAGACCGTTGAAGCTCTGTTCCAGCCGGGTGTACAGCGCGCCGTAGGCGGCCTGAATCTGGGCCACCCAGCGGCGGTCCGCTTCGACGATGTCCTTGGCGGCCTGGGCGCAGGACTGGTCCGACACGCGCAGCGTGTCCAGCCGCAGAACTTTGGAGGAGAGGCGGAACCGGGGCAGGGTGACGGTGTCCTCTCCCATTTGCAGGGGGACGCCGGTCTGCGTCCGGAGTCCGGCGCTTCCGATGTCCGCCGCTCCGGAGACGCGAACCTCCCCGCAGCCGCCGAAGAGGCAGGCTCCGATGTCCGCGCCGGGGTTCCCGCCCTGTGCCTGGACGATCCGGGCGGTTCCAGTGATGAGAATGTCCCCGCAGGCCCCCTGGATACCGGCGCCGATGGCGGCGGCGTGGTAGACGGCCACCGCGGAGATGGCTCCCCCCTGAATGCGGATATCTCCTGCCGGCGCGCCCAAGGCTCCGCCGATGCCGGCCCCGCCGCCGGTTCCTCCGGTGGAGCGGATTGTTCCGCCGGAGATGGTGATGGAGCCCATGAATCCATGCTTCCCCGCGCCGATACCCGCGCCGCCGCCGGCTCCGGAGGCGGTGATCAAGCCGCCGCGAATCAGAATGCGGCTGCGCCGGTCCCGGCCCGCGCCGCTGTCCCGTCCGATGCCCGCGCCGCCGCCGTTTCCGGAGGCCGTCAGGGTTCCGGCGGGGATTCTCCCGTTTTCCGCGGGGTGGCCCCGGTCGATGCACAGGGAGGCGCCGTCTCCCAAGGAGATGCCCGCGCAGCCCGGACCGCTTTCAAAGATGTTGCTGCTTCCGCTTTGCAGCAGAAGCGTCACCTGGTTTTCCCGCCCCAGGCGGAAGGCCCGGCCCTGGGACACCCGGCAGCTTACGCCGTCAAGAGACAGCTCCACGGCGCCGATGCCGTCGGCCAGGGCGATTCTGCCGCTGAAGGGGAGCTGATTGGCGTCTGTTCCCGCGCCGCCGGCGACGGCGGTTACCTGGTCCGTGAGGATGTGAAGGGTGTGGGACTCCTCCTCGTAAACCCAGTCCTGTTCCGGCTCGCCGCCGGTGACGGTAAAGGGATTGGGGTACATGGAAATCTCCTGGAAGGACTCCGCAGGCTGGTCCCAGCGCAGGTAAATGTATCGGGTTCTGGGCCGCCCAAAGCGGTCCCGGCCCCGGATGACGGCGGTGTGAATGGGATATCCGTGAAGGGAGGGGTTCCCCTTTTCCAGCCACAGACGGGCGGAGCCGGCGAGGACGCCTCCCGGAAAGGCGGGTCTGGCGTGCTTTCCGTCCACTGACATGGCGGTGACGGCGCTCCAGCCGGGGAGCAGGGTCTTCCAGATGATGTCGAGGGGGGTGAGGGGTTTGCCCTCCGGCGTTTGAACGCTGACCGCTCTGGCCGGCAAAAAGGCGGGGCCGTCCAAAATCACGGGAAGCGCCAGTTCCTCCGGCGTGCCGTCCGCTCGGGGCTCCAGCACGATGGTTCCTCCGGCGAGGCGCAGAGAGGTGGCTTCCCCGGCGTAAACCCGGCCAAGCCGGACGGTTCCCCCACCGTCCAGGGTGAGGGAAGCGCCCTGCTCCAGGCGGACTTCTTCCATCAGAAGTTCCCCCGCGCTGAATATCCGGACGTCGCCGCGAATGGTCAGCGTGGTGACGGTCATATCCCGGAGCGTGACGGTTCCGGAGCCGGTGAGGAGAAGCGCCTGTCCGCCCTGGCTGGTTCCGAGGATGGAGACATCCTCCGTGCCGCCGATCTCCCATGCGCCGGAGGCGGGGTCGAAGCGCACGCCGGAGAGGTCCCGGCCCGTTGCCTGTCCGTGCTCCAGCTGCATGACGGCGGCCTGGGGGGCGGCGGTCCCCTCCCCGGCGTCCGCGCCGGCCTCCGGTTCCGCGGGCGGGACTTCGGAGCTTTGTAGAGCTGTCAAAAGTCCCGTCATCAAGTCCAGATTCAAATCCTCAATTTCCCCGAGAAGGACGGACAGGGATACGCCGGGCAGCGGGACGGAATCCCCCTCCGACAGCAGCAGCCCGGTGAGGAAGTCCTCCAGCCCCGGAGCCGTGCCGCTGCCGAACTGTTCCTGGAAGTCCTGAAAGCTGGTAAACGCGCCGTTTGTCAGCGTCTCCAGGGCCTCGTCCGGCGAAACGCCCTGGGCCATCGTCTCCAGCAGCTGCCGCAGGCCCTCCATGGCCTGGTCCGGGTCGATTGCCCCGGCGGAGCCGCCGCAGGCAATGACCGCGCCCAGATATAAGACGGCCAGGCGGCTCAAGGCGGGGCTGTCTCCCGGGAGGCGGCCTGTGATGGCGGCCAGCAGCTCCTGTCCGCTGGCGGTTTTGTCCAGTCCCAGGGCCGCGAGGAGGCGCTCCGGCGTCAGGGCGGTTTGGGCGAGCCCTTTCGTCAGCCAGTCGGGAAGCGTTCCCCCGCCGTCCGGAGGGGATTCCCCCGCTATGGCGTACAAAAGGGCGTCTGACCCGGCGTCCACGCCCTCGTCCCCATCCAGAAACAGCGGCGTGCCGCCGCTGGAGGCGGCACGGAGCATCCGGTCAATCCCGTCCCGCAGCCGCTCCAGCTCCGCCTGAAGGGCGGCGCGGTCAGGCGCTCCGTCCCCGGCGGCGGTTTGCGCCAGCTCCGCCATGCGCTCCAGGCTGTCCTGTACCTCCGCCAGCACGACTTCTCCCGTCTGGAGCGTCCGGTGACTTTCCCGGGTGTGATTCTCCGCCTGGCTGAGCCGGGACATCAGATGCTGCAAGGTCTCCGAGACGGTGAATCCCGTCGTCCGGACCGTGCTTTGTCCGGCGCCGGCCTGTTTTTCCGCCTTTTCCACCGCTTGATACCGGGCGGGGGCGGTGCCCCTGCTCCGGCGGATTGCCAGCTCGCCCATTTCAGCGCGCCTCCTTCCAATTCTCTGATTTGGTTTCTCTATATAAACTATCGGCACATCGCCAGGAAAGATAAGCCAAAGCGATTTGGCCAGATTTCACTATGGATTTCCCAGGGGGGCTGTGCTATACTAGCCACATATGCGCAACACCGCCTTGGGCGGAAATTCGAGAGGACATGGCCTGAAACGCCCGCTCCGGCGGCGGTCTCGGACCTGGAAGGAGTTCCCATGATTAAAATTACCACCGACAGCACCTGCGATCTGCCGGAACGGCTGCTGGAGGAATATGACATCACTGTGTTCCCTCTTGGCATCGTGAAGGGAGGAAAGCTGTATCACGACGGGGTGGACATCCGCACGGCGGACATCGCCGCCCATGTGGACGCCGGCGGGGAGATCACCACCACCAACGCCGTCAACGCGGCGGACTATGAGGACGTCTTCCGGGCGCTGGCGGAGCGGTACGACGCTGTTGTCCACATCAACATCGGCAGCGGCTTTTCCTGCTGCTGCCAGAATGCCAAGCTTGCGGCGGAGGAGGTGCCGGAGGTTTACGTGGTGGACTCCGGGAACCTGACCGTGGGCCATGGCATGATGGTTCTGGCGGCGGCGGACGAGGCCCGGAAGGGAAAGTCCGTCACGGAGATTCTGGCGCTGCTGGAGGGCATGGTTTCCAGACTGGAGACCAGCTTTGTGCTGGACCGGCTGGACTATATGAAAAAGGGCGGGCGCTGTTCCGCCGTCACGGCCCTGGGAGCGAACCTGCTGAAATTCCATCCTTGTGTGGAGGTCATCGACGGCAGGATGTCCGTGACGAAAAAGTACCGGGGGAACATCGCCAAGGTGGTGGCGGACTACATTCGCGAGCGGATCCGGGACCGGACGGACCTGGATTTCAGCCGCGTTTTCCTGGTGGACACCTGCCCGGGGGACGAGCTGGCGGGCATCGCCCGGGAGATTATCCAGGAGGACGGCCGTTTTGGCGAGATTTTGGAGGCCAAGGCGGGCTGCACCATCTTCTGTCACTGCGGTCCCAATACCCTGGGGTTGGTTCTTCTGAGAAAATGAATGAATGGGAAACGGCGGGCCGTAAGGCCCGCCGTTTTAGATTGGTCTTCACTTCTTTGGAATCAGTTATCCCAGTCCACGTATTCGAAGCCCGTGGCCGGAACGATGCCGTGGGCGGGGAATTCCGCACTCTCCAGCACGAAGGTGTAGCGGATATGATCCCGGACGTCCAGCAGCACCGCCAGAGGCACCTGCGCCGTATTGAAGTCCAGATAACCCAGACTGTCCTCCATGCGAACATAGAAGTGGGTGTCGCCGCCGATGACCGCGCTGCGGATTTCGGCCACGATGCCCTCCTGCTCCTGGGCGTCCCCGGCGGCGGGCCTCTGCTCTCCTGCGGCGATGAGGCCCGCGTGGGCCAGGGCCTGACGGTAATTGTTTTCGCACTCCGCCAGCGTCTGTCCGGTTTCCACCAGCTGGTACTGCTGGACATTGACCATGGCGTACATTTTCACAAGGCCGTCGTTGCCCTTCAGGGACATGAAATACGTGGGCTG